>NZ_JAYGHE010000105.1:0-19527 GCF_034931145.1 Nostoc sp. UHCC 0252
TCTCTTATATAATTTACTTTTATCAAAAACTGCTCTAGCTTCCGTCTAGGGCAGTTTTTGATTGCACGGTAGAAACCAGATTCACAACTGCATCTAATGGTGAAGCATATAACAGTATAGAACTTACGCACTTAACTTGATATTGAAACTAAGAATGAAAAATAAGACAACGCCCCATGCTCAATTACAAAATTTCCAAAAAATGGTTAATTTTGGTGACACTAGCTTTGATATCTGCCTTGTTGCTGGCGATCGCTTCTTCTGCCTCAAGTATTTATTTATATGGCAGCAGTACTAATAATATCAAGGCAGATGCAGCAATTGTTTTAGGAGCGGCAGTTTGGGGAGAAGAACCATCTCCTGTTTTCAGAGAGCGAATTAACCACGCCATCAACTTATATAAAAATGGATCTGTTAAAACAATCATTTTTACTGGTGGAGTTGGCGAGAGTAATGAACCACCTGAAGCTATAGTTGGAAAAAATTATGCTCTCGCGCAACAGGTAAAAGCTGCTGATATTCTCACTGAAACTCAATCTCGTACAACTCACCAGAACCTCACAAATGCTTTGGAAGTAGCGAAAGCTCACCAATTAAACAGGTTTCTTATTGTTAGCGATCCATTGCACATGAAACGAGCAGTATTGATGGCACGAAATTTAGGAATGGATGCACATTCGTCTCCCACACCGACTACCCGCTATCGCAGTTTTCACAGTCAAATTGAGTTTTTGAGCCGAGAAACTTATTTTTACTTTGTCTACTTAGTGTTTAAAATCTAGCTTTAGCAGACTGTAACTAAAAATTGCCTAGTTGAGCGAGCGATGACACAAAGTACCCCCTACAAGCGATCGCAACAACAAAAGCAAGTTTTAGTGAGCGCTCACGCCTGAAATCGCTAAATTTTAGCTAACATTTCCTTTCGGCAAACAGTGACAACTGTCCCGGAGAAATATTCCCGGTTAAAATTGTGGTTTCTTATATTGCAATAACAGAGCTAGCAACATGAAGCCATCGTGGATAACTGGCATAATTTTAACTGCGTAGTTTACCGCCGCAGGCATCGCTGGAGCTATCATCAGCGCTATCTCGATTTTCCAAAGAACTAACCAGCCATCCATCGCGCTTACCGAAGAATGGATCGCTACCCAAGTAGCAGATGGGGACAGCATCACAGTTCGTCAAACTGATGGCAGCCAAATGTCAGTCGAGCTTTGTGGCATCGATGCCCCGGAACTGAAATAGGGTAAAACCCCAGGACAACCACTGGCCAATGAAGCAAAACAGAAACTACTCAAGCTAATCGCGGCTGCCGATAACCAACTGATGATCGTTCCAGTCGCAAAAGACAGCGATGGGCGTACTGTTGCTGAAGTGATGGCTCACGGACAGGGTGAGGCTGAGATTAGTTTTCAGGAAGAACTGCTTAAAAGCGGCTTGGCTAAAACGCGACTTGGCGGGGTGGAATGCCCGAATCAAATAGCTTTTGAACAGGCTCAGAAAATAGCGATCGCTTCTAAAACTGGAGTGTGAAGTCAAGACAAACCAAACTAGCCTTGAAGCTAAAACCAGCACTCCAGTTAAAATTTGCCGCAGATTTCAAGCAGGCGCAGATCCACCAAGAGCATTTCTGCAAACATCAGTAGTTTCTGTGCCAAAACCACCAGCTTATTTTACATTTATAATTACTTTAATGGCGTTGCAGAATAGAAATGTGAATTAGTGCGATAGCGAATGGCACGCTTGTTAAGCGCAAAGCCAGCTATATCATGGCTTTTGGATGTGGGGAATTAAGAAGATGTTGAACTCCTTAACGCAACTAAAATTTAATTGTTTTAAAAACTACCCCCTACACCCTGCCTCGACCAGGTTTCAGCTTTACAAGCGTGCCATTCACTATTAACCATTAGTCGTCTGTCTGGTTTGAGATTGCAATAAAGTACTATTTAAAGTAAAAATCAAACTAATTGTTGCGATCGCACCTATGCCAAACAGAGGAGATGGTTCGGGAATCGGTTTGGCAATAGTATAACAATTTGCGGGCAAGGAACCCCCATCAGGTACATTGCCATCAAAAACAAATGAGACACCTGGAGTTCTTGTATTTTCTATAAAAACTTGCGTAGCGCCACCAGGGTAGCAGGTACTAGGAGATTGAGCCCCAGCAATACCAACATAGACATCCAATCCTGCTGGCAAGCTTACTCTTTCTCTCAATTGCGCTAAATTGGGAGGAGGACCAAAATATTGAGCTAGAGCTAGTTCTCGAATTGCATCTAATGTAGTTTTAGCATTACTACTGTCATAAAAATTAGCTGTTAAATATCTGCCAAAACGATAAGTATTATCATTATTATAATAGCGATAATAAGTCGTTTCTTGCGTTAGGGTTTGTTTTGTGCATTCCGAGTCAAGAAAAGATGTAATAACGGTAGCTTGATCCCCAACGGAGTCGGGTATGGGACAAGCCGCAGATGCAGAAGTTTGACCAGCCAAAATTATGAATGGAGAAAGGCCGATAAGCGTTAATCCACCTACCCAAACACGATAATATTGCTTGTTCATTAAGAGAATTTTTTGTTGAAATTCTCGAAGATTTTATCAACTTCGTTTTTTTGTGTCAATTAAAACGTCATGAGGTATTGTCAGCACACACTTAATTAATTTAACTATGGCGCACCTTAACTGCTTTGAGCCAAGATATTAAGCCGTTAATTGCCATCAACAACAAAATTACATAAAGGAAAGCAATAAATTTTACTCCTTTAATGTCATATAACCAGATGCCAATAATATCAACTACAATCCAGTAATACCAACTTTCAATTCGCTTGTGCGTCATTAGCCACATAGCCGTAAAACTCATAACTGTTGTGAGTGCATCCAAGTAAGGAAAAGAAGCTTGCTCTGGAAATATTGCTGGCAGTATTAGATGAATTTGGCTCATCAATGCTCCGATTGCAAAGGAAATAGCTATTGTTACTGAAGCTGACAAAACTATTTTACGTGTTGGGCTATATCGAACATTCAAAATATCTCCACTATCTAGTTTGGGTGTACTCCATCGCCACCAGCCATAAACACTTACCCCTAAGTAATAGATTTGCTCAATCATATCCGAATACAAGCGAATTTGATAGAAAAGCACCATGTACAGCAATACACTAACTATGCCAACAGGCCAAGTCAAAATTTTTCTTTGAGAAATCAGCCACACTGACCATAGGTAAAAAATTGTTCCAAAAAATTCAATGTAACTCATGGGATAACCCACAATATTGAAGGCAATATTATTAACGCTCAAAAAATTCAGCATATTACGTAATTAATCATAAAATAAATCTAATAAATTACGATACTTTTGATACCTATTTAATATATTTTTAACAAAACTAATGCGCGTATTTAAGTCACCACGCAGAATAAAAAAGGGAATTTTCCTAAGAATTAGGTCGCTCTTAATTTGTTTTTGAAATATATTACGATTTGTTGATCCAGAGCGATCCCAGGTATTGTCATAAGGTATATCTGTATCACAAAGAAATACCAAATCATAGCGAGATATAGCTTGATGTGCCAGTTCTACTAACTTGGAAGCGACAGTTTTGTGGTAATATAAAGAAAACTGATAGGTTGTTAAAGCATTTGTATCTGTAAATAAGTATTCGTTGGCTTGTAGAAGCAAAGTTTCTTCACGTTCTAAATGTCCTTGGGCAATCTCTACAAGTTGAGAAAGCGAAAGTCTTCTATTAACTTGATATTGTTCCCAATATTCACGTCCATATTCTGGCATCCATACAGTTTTATATTCTTTTGCTAGTTGGGATGCAATAGTTGTTTTTCCAGTTGAAGGCGCACCGAGAAACACAACATTAGTAATTAGATCCCGGTAAACATCAGGATGTAAATATTTTCTAAAAGCGTAGGGATCTTGCCTTACTTTCGTTCCTGATACGGAAAAAGTTTTGCGCTCGCTATCTACAAGTCGATTAACTGCTTCTAAAGCCAAGCTTACGTGTTCACCGTAAAATTCGCTACAGTAAAAATATGTAATTATTTTTGACTCTATTTTTTTCAGAATATATTCTTCATGCTTTTTCTTAATCTCGAGGGTATCACCAACCTCTGTAGGGCCATCCCAAGCTTCAATTACCTCAATTGTCGGATACAGTTTTCGCAACCATCTGGCTCGAACTGTTAAGGGAATGGCCGTTATCTCTGGACAATCATAAATTATCACTAGCACTTCATCCATTTCTGCTAGAGCAGTTTCAATCACAAATTGATGTCCTTTGTGAAGCGGCGCGTACTTCCCAAGCGTGAGTCCACATTTCTTACCCATAGTTTTAATTTGGTCTTGGCTACTGCAATCTATTAAAACAAAAGAATTTTAGCTATATTTGTCCTTGAATAATTTTTGTCCATTCAGTACGGCTAAGATTTGCTTCTGGCCAAAAGCTACCTTAAAAATAATTAACAATTTTTGCGGGGTTGTGAAAGAAAATAATCGCAAAGTTCGAGAGAAAATCTTAAGGATACTCTCCTCTAACTTGGCTATGACTATCTTGTAGTAAGCTGTGATCAACCAAACTTGGAATCGCACAAAGTCGCCCAAAGAATTGGAATGAAAAAAGTAGACGAAAAAATCGTCAATGGCAACCCTTTATTATTCTTTAGAATCGATAAATAATTTATATCTCTTGAGAGTTAATATTGTGTATGTTCGCAGCAGTAAAATCAACTTTCTTATGATTCATATCGGAGTCAAATCTAGCATTTTCTAAATTTGCACCTCTGAAATTAGTAATACCATTAGTGGTGATTTCTTGGATAGCTAAATTTAGCGATCGCATTGTCACAACCAGTAAAATCACAGTTAAAATTCCCCAGATACTGCCCATTAGATAATTTTGGGTACTCAAATAGGCAAAGGCGACACTACTAATTAAAAAAGCTAAACCATAATTACAAGTAAACCCCGCAACTGCGACAATTACTCGCATCAAAGTATTCTTAAATACAAAACATAAAATTGCCGCTATTATAGATGATACAAATGCGGATGTTACAGCAAATTGGGGGTTTTTATTTTGCAGAATACCACCATAATAAAAACCAATTAATGCTGCTGAAGCCACACCTGATATAGTTGTAATCAAATTTTCTAAGCTTGATTCTTGAGTGAAAACTCTCCTAAAACTTGCACCTAATCCAGAAATCGCCAAACTGACAACTAGAGCTTTAGTATATAACCATGCCGATATTTCTGGAGTGTTTCCTATTACGCCAAACGCCATTTCGCTAACTGCTATAAAAGTTAAGCATAAAACAATCAATGCAGTGATTCGCAAACTCAGAAATATTCTAGGTGACTGACCAAATTTCGCTTTCACAAAACTAGCCTTTTGTAATTGTGCCTGAGAAAAATCACATCCACGCACATCAGCACCGCTAAAATTTGCATCATGAAGTTGCATTGCTTTAAATGAACGATTTTGCAAATTTTGGTGACAAAAACTGAAATTATCATTATCCATTTTTCAACTTAGAGTAAAATTAAATTAATTTTCAATTACCAATAAATTAGCAAATTTGGCAATGCAATGGCGATATATTCCCAAAACACCTAACTATTGCTTTATTGTCGGTACTCTTTTCTTGTCTTTACCAATATTAATGTATGGTTGGGGTCATTTTCGTCGTCCACCCCGCAGTGAAAAACAACAAGAATTATTTCGGGGGATTGTTTATCAGCGTTTTATCGAGTCAAAGCCACGTCCTTTAATCATTCATATCGTGACGATTGATTTAAATACACCAGGAATTAAACCATTTGTCACTCCAGCTATTGAGAATTTATCAAAAAATATCGGAGTTGGGAAACAAGCAATTATCGACAATGAAACCAAAGCGAGAACAACATCTGAATTTGTCGCAGAATTTCAAGTTAAACTTGCCATCAACGGAAGCTATTTTTATCCTTTTAAGGAGGTGACACCGTGGCATTATTATCCTTACAGTGGAGATAAGACAAAGGTATTAGGACAAACTATTTCTAATGGTAAAATATATGCTAATAAAAAATCAAGTTGGTATGTTTTATGCTTTGATAACAACAACCAAGCCCAAATTCCAGGCGGTAAAGAATGTCCAAAAAATACTATTCAAGGGCTAGCGGGGGATGACGTATTAGTTTTTCAAGGAAAACCAAAAATAAATATTTATGCAAATTCCTCAACCGACAAACCATATTCGAGAGTAGTTGCAGCTACCGACAAAACAGGTAAGAAATTGTGGTTAGTTTTAGTAGATGGTAAACAACCACTATATAGCGAAGGATTTACTAAAAGAGAATTAATCCAATTTATAGCAAAATTGGGTGTTTATAATGCCATAAATCTCGATGGAGGAGGTTCTACTACATTGGTAGTAGCAAACCCAGACAAAGAGGGGAAGCCAAAAATTTTAAACGCTCCCACCCATACTAAAATACCAATGCGCGATCGCCCAGTTGCTAATCATCTGGGATTTTATGCGGATTAATCTTTCACAGCAGCAGATATGATAGCTTTGCGTTTAGAAAAGGTGTCAGTATGACTGTTATCACTCCTGATCGTTTCGTCGTAGAGGAAAGCCCTTCTCACGCCGCGCATGAGCCAAATCGCACCCTCTGGATCAGCGAAGCAGGAGGGCTTACCCTGTTTGGCGCGTTCATCGAAGTTCTCCAACCTGGCTCTCGTTCATCTATCAAGCATTGGCATAGTGCTGAGGATGAAATGGTCTATGTCCTCGAAGGCGAGATCACGCTCATTGAAGGAGACACAAAGACTGTATTACGTCCTGGCGACGCTGCAACTTTTGAAGCAGGAGCGGCGGTAGGTCACTTCCTTGAGAATCGCAGTGCCTTGGCAACGCGATGCCTAGTAGTCGGCAACCGAGCGGCAGTAGACACAATCACGTATCCTGACCTTGATCGGGTATGTCACCGCGATCGATCCCTGCCAGACGACATCTGGACTAACAGTGTGGGAGAACCTGCTCCGAGTCCCTACTAGCAATAATTGCAGGATGGTTTTTGTACTATTTTTGTGGGTTTACCTTGACCAAATCCTTTGCCAGACATGGTAGTTGGTATATTTGATACAGGGATTTTAGCAGGGTTTGAGGGTTGTGAGGGGGAGCGATCGCCATGCATCCTCTAAGAACGGCGCACTTCAACAGTTATTTCCGTGATCAGGCGATCGCCTGACGATGCTAGAAGTGATTGCTTTACAATTACTCCAAATGACATTTTGGGGATAAAAATGAAGCAAGATGACCGCTATACAATGGTCACTGGGGAATTAGACGCACATCGGCTTTAAATCCTCAACACAGTTCACAAACCCTACACTGAATAGTCTTCTTAGTCTTCTTCGTTATCATCAAGCTCCCGTTGCATCACCCTTGGAATATTAGCTTTAGCTTACTACAAGGGGAGCATCCGCTAATCTCAAAGAGTAAAAAAGGCATTATCGTTTCAGCGATCGCCTTTTTCATTTTCTTAGAGAAAACCCTGAACGCATCACTACCAGATTGCCTTATAGGAAAAGTTAGATTAAATATGAATGAGGCTTTAGCAGCCACACTAGGGGAATTACAAGCACAAATATATTGGTTACATGATGCTGAGGAGTTTGCAGAATTGGCATCAGCAGCAGCTACTATATATATAAAACTTGGTTATACTCAACAGCAGTCCGAAACCGCAGGTAATTTAATTAGTCAGGCTTATCAATTATCTGATGATGCTGTTTTAGCCCAAGAAGCAGGTGATTTTGACAAAGAAATACAGTTTTATCATCAAGTTAAAGATAAATTAACCCAAGTAGAAACTACATTAGTTTATCAAAACAGTATTGCCATACATCAAATAAAATGGTGGATGTATTTTCGTCATCAACAAAAATTACAAACTATTATTCACTTATTTTTACAACATTTTCAAGCGGTAGGGTTTATGAACTTACTTACTGCTCTTAAACTTACATATTTTATAATGGAGATATGCAAAGTTCATAAATCGCGTGATACAGAAACCACCAAACATAATGCTATAAAATAGTGGACAGAATTATTGAAAATCAAACCGCCACAATATCCTTATCTTGGTTAAATTACCTATTTTTCTAGGCTAACTGCTTCAATCACGTTGCAATACAGTTCGGTTAAAGAGAAAAGGGAAATCTAGAACCAATTACTGCTCAAGAGAAATATTGTCCGAGTAGATATGCCATCCAAAAATAGGGCTAATGCAGTTATTTAATTTGCCAAATATGTACAGTACTATCCTCATTACTACTAGTAAGGGTTTTACCATCCCGGCTCAAAGCAAGCCCTAAAACAGAACTGGAACCATCTTGAAAGGTATGCAACGGCTTTAAAGTCTCTAAGCTCCACAGTTTAATACTGCCATCATAATTGCCGCAAATTAGAATTTTTCCATCGGGGCTAATGGCAAGAGATTCAACTGAATTAAAATTATCAGTAAACTCATGCAGCAGTTTTCCAGTTTGAAGATTCCATAACTTTAGGGTACTAATCGCACGATTTCGAGAAACTAGCTGACCAAAACTACCACTAACAAGCTTTTTGCTATCTGGAGTAATGGCAATAGCATCAACTCCGGTTTTGTGTCCTTTGAGAATATGGCGTGTTTTTTTGGTTTGTAAATCAATCAGCCTAATTGTATTATCATCGCCACCCCCAGCACTTACAAGGGTTTGCATATCAGGGCTAAATGCAACTTTACTCACAAATCCTGAGTGTGCAGTAATAGTATCAAGCAGCTTAAGCGTGTGTAAATCCCAAAGCTTGATTGTGCCATCGTCACTGCCACTAGCAATCAACCTACCATCTGAACTAATCGCAACAGTTTCTACCGGTTGGGTATGTCCAATGTCACTGTCAAGCATAAGGAAAGTGCGTAAATCCCAAACCTTCATTGTTGGGGTGCTTATCCCACCAGTTACAATTCGCTTACCATCTGGACTAATAGCTATTGAAGTAATACCATCTGAGTGAGCGTCTAAACTACGCAGTAATTTCCCAGTACGTAAATTCCAGAATTTAATTGTATCATCTCTACCTGCACTAATCAGGGTTTGCCCCGAAGAGCTAATCGCAACTGCTCGAACACCAAAAGTCACTTTTTTATGCCCAGTCAGTGTGTGAACAAGTTGAATCTGTGGTTGTAACTGAGTAATTGTACTCTTGCCTATGGGAAGATTTGAACTAGAAGAATGTATATCAATGACAGTGATGTTTACTGCAATCGCTAAAACTATAATCACTGCTTTGGATTTGAGAAAATTCAATAATTTCATGGTGCCCAGGAACGCAATTACATAACATGGTTCCCATTTGATGGAGGGCGATACCAAAGGCTAGCGGGTACACCATCGCACCTAATTTGATAGACCATTAATTCAAATGCTCAGTTCAAGATGGATTTTGGGAATTGAGCTTCGCTTGACTAATTGCATCCAATAAAAACAAACCCACATCTTTATGCAATGGCTCATTATGCTGTGGACAAGCCGTTGAATGTAGGCATCTTGGACAACCAGCTTCACAATCACATTCAGCTGCTAAAGCATAAGATGCAGCAGCAAATTTTGTGAAGTCGGAGAAAATAGCTTCTGCTGCCCCATTTCCACCTTCACAGGTGTCAAAAAAGTAACCAATGTTTCTGCTTTCTTTTTGTATGGACAATTCATCTACATCCAAACTAGAGGATAAAACTACCAAAGGCACAGCTTTAACTATCTGGTGCTGGATACTATGCAATGCCGTCATTTCAGCACTGCTACTCCACAAGGATTGATAAAGTTCTGGAACCTCACCTCCATTAGCGGTCATAATTTCTTGTTTGTATTTATTGACAGTTATTTGTAGCGCTTTCTGTAACGGCTCATTTAACTCTACTAGTACGCAAGGTGCTTGGTATTTTGTGACGTATGCCTCTGAAAATGCTATTTCTTTTTGAAGCTTTGTCACTTCTGCTGCACTCAGCGCCTGCTTACACAATGAACAGCTTTTTCCTTCAAGTGGTTTTTTATAATTAGCGCAACGTTGGTTTTTACAGGTCATTCCATAGGTACGTTTCATCAATCTATAACCAATAACAGAATTCGTGATTTCTCCCCAAACAAGAGTTAAACGTAAACGAGCATCTTTGATATTAGTAGGGATAATTTTAGATTCTGCCAAGGTAGAAAGTGGTTGAATATCTAATTCTGACTCCGCTTCAGTAAATAAATCTGTATCTTTTCCTAGAAATGTTAGTATTGCTTCTCCTTTGTCGGAATTTAGGCTTTCGCTACGGTATGCTATTAATTGCCCACTTTCATCTTGCACCATATATATGGCTTCGGGAAATACTTCTCGATGGGCTAACGGCAGCGACATACTTTCTAGAATTTCGCCCGTATGTTTATTAATTAGAGAAATTGACCTTTGAGTGCTGCTTCTGATATTAATTTCTTTATGAGGATAGCCTCTTCCCCAGAGTTTTCCATTACCGCTTAAGAAAATTTTGTTTTGTTGTAAAAGAGAATCTGCAACTGCACCGGCTGTTTTTCCAAAACGAGTATTCAGTTCTCCTAAAGTTAAACTACTTTCAATGCAACCACATTCTAAATGTTTACCTAAAATGGTTGGATAGTCAGGGTTAAATGCAGCAGATTCAACTTCTCCTGATAATAACTTTTGGTTATGTCGAGCGTAGTATACATCAATCGGGTTTTGTCCTAATGGCAGGTAAATTACTAGCCCGTGCTGTTTGCGTCCGGCTCGACCAACTCGTTGCCAAAATGACATCAGGCTACCTGGAAACCCCCGAATTAAACAGCAGTCTAGTTCGGGTAAATCGATTCCTGCTTCTAGGGAAGAAGTTGAAATAATTACCTTAATTTGTCCACCTTGGAGTTTTTGAATAATCTCGCTACGGCGATCGCCCGTTAAGGAACTGTAGAAAACTGCTACCTTGCTGGTTAAATAACCTAATCCAATGCGTTGTGTTTCTCGTTGGATTAACCCAAGTAAACCTTTGACAGCTGCACGAGAATTACAAAAGACAATGCCACTCAAGTTATGCTGCAACCAGGAAATCACTATTTTAGTAGCTTCAACATTAGCTGCATTGTTTGGAGCAAGAGATAATAAGGTACGTCCTTTATAGGGAGCGCCACTATCCTCAATCAGGTGTAATCTTTGGGGTTGATGGGTTCTGCCGCTAAACCGCAATGCCATATCTTGAGGATTTCCAATGGTGGCACTAGAACAAATAAATTGCAGTCTTTGGGAATTACCACCAACTGCATCAACTGCTAACCTTAGCCGCCGCATGAGATTAGCAAAGTGTGCGCCAAAAGCCCCAGTATAGGTATGGCTTTCATCAATTACACAGTAGCGCAACTGTCTTAAAAACTGTCGCCAACCTTCTCCCTCATCCCGACGGCGCACATTATAAAGATAGTAATGCAATAAGTCGGGGCTGACTGCCAAGATATTTGGAGGGTTGGGGATAAAAAAACGCTGCCGCTCAGTAGCTGGTGTATCTCCTGTCATCAGTGCGAGTTTAAGACGAGTGTTAGGCATTACCTTGACAAGCGACTGCAATTTTCGCATTTGGTCAAGAGCTAATGCCTTAAGTGGAAAAATGTACAATGCTGTTGTTTGCGGTTGCTTAATACACGATTCCAGGATAGCCAAGTTGTAGCACAGCGTCTTTCCGCTTGCTGTGGGCGTAGTGATACTCAAGTCAAACCCAGCACGTAACTTTGTTAGAGCTTCTAATTGGTGAGAATAAATCTGGATGATACCGTTATTCTGTAACGCTAAACGTAAAACAGGTGGTAAATCGCCCGGTAGAGGGTGAATTATCCCTTGGTTAGCATTTTTGATATCTATCGCCCTAATGCTTGCAATCAGTTCTTGTGCTACAGACTGAAATACTACCTGGGGGATTTGTTGAATCCGCTCTGTAATTGTTGTGATTGCGGCATTGTTCTCTTCAAGGAATGTTGCCGAAGAAACTAAGTTGGCGTTACTTGATTTTATTGAACCCAAAGCGATCGCTTCTTCCCAATCCCCAAATTGAGTTGGCTTAACCTCTTCAACGAACTTAACAATCAACCGTCTGCCTAATAATGCCATTACCTCCCCAACTCCATATTCCGGCGAGTAAACGTATTTACTTGCACTTAGCCATTCGGGAGGTTCTGGAATGGTTTGGTTAGCAGCACGAATAATTGCGGCGTAATCGGTTGGTTTGTTATCAGTCACAAATTTATGTTTCTACTAGCAGTAAATTATTTGTTACTGACTGTCAGTATAAACATAATAAGTTTACTCTGGCATTTTTGCTATGTTGCCATTGCGCGACAACAAGACGCAATGTATAGCTAAATTTAATTTACTATCTTTTATAGCATTAATTGAATCAATAATTTTGCGTTTACTACGGAGTAATAAAATATTCGTATCCCAAAGCTTGAGGAAAAGTAACCGAAGAACTGAAATTGTTTAATTTATTTTATACATAATGGATTACTCAATTTTCAAATATAGGAAGAGGAGCTATCGCACCTATAGCAACGGTCGTTTAGGACATTTATCTGTTTTATGTAGTTCAAGTTTTGTAGTTTTAAGTTTTACACCGCAATAAGGGCAGCTTACTAATGAAGATAAAGTTGTGTTGTTTGTTGGCGGCGAAATAGATAAATTTAAAGCGCGATGTCTTGCTCTTGCAGATCCACGATTCTGAGCGCGGCTATTTGGCTTCAATGCAAGAGATATCTGTTGCTGTGTTTCAATGAGCGAATTTTCATATAATCCTTTATTTTGACTTTGACAAGGATAATTATTTCGTACCCTTTTAGCTGCCATCTGCACTGCCTCGGCTTCTGTCCACTGCTTTATCGGTTGTAGCTCTGAAAAGCTGGCAAACTGATTCAAAATTGAGTTATTTTCTGTAACTTGAGCAATGACTTGGGCGACGGTCTTGCAGCAACTGTCAGGACAACGGACAATTTGCTCCTCACTGAAGCGGATTACAACCCAACCTTTATTAATAAAGAAATTATTACGCTTGCTGTCTCTAGAAGACTCAACATAATGTGTAGGTTTTCCGGTGTGATAAACGTAAGGTTCATCTATTTCAATATCGATGCGAAGATTTAACCCTTGGTCAATATATGCAAAGTCTGGGCTGTATGGATAGTCAAAGCCAGGGATTTTGAGAGTTAACTTTTTGTGAATTTTACCTGAAAAATGCCGATTGAGATAATTGCAAAATTGAGCTTCTGCCCAACCTTCTTTTGCTACGCCGCTATTGCCATCATGAGGTACAGTTTGACTGAGAACTTCTAGTAACAGTTTGTAGCGAAACTCTGTTACTCGTTCGGGACTGCTGGCTGCTTTAACTTTCTCCTGATGCTCTTGTTCCTCTTGTTTATACCTTTCCAATTTTCTAGGATAGTCTGCCACCTCACCGTCATGTTTCTGCTTGCGTTGAGGGTAGGTTGTGATTTGATGCCATGCATGACCTGCGATCGCTCCTGCTGCTGCCAACAATAATAACCATCCTGGTATAGATGTCAATTGAGAAACTACAGGGATAGTGGGAATAGCAACTGCTGTTTCCACTGCTATCAAAGTGTTGTTTACTTTCTGGGGCTTTGTCCCCGGTTGTTGGGGTAGTGGTTCTGTAAATATGGGTACTGGTGGCAGCGCTGATTTCGCTCTCTCAATTCCCCCAGGAATCAAAATTATTGGGTATTGACTCATAAATGTAATTTGTCCATTAGTTAAGCAGAGGGATATCCTTTATTGACAGATTTTCTCTTAGAATGGAACAACGATAACTCGACTATAAATTTAAGTAATTTGACAACTACTTTACCTAATCCTGTAGTCCCAGTAAACAAGAGTTTTCACATAAATTATGAATATAAGTAGACTTATTCTTGTGGTTTAAACACATCAAGGTGTTCCAGGAGCGTAACTTCTTTCGCAACTATTTGTACGTCAGAGAACATCTTGAAATCTTGACATTTATCAAACACAGTGAATTTATCATTGTGAGTTGCACAAACTATTGGATCGCTGAAATTGTAAGGCTCCTTAAGCCTATCTTCAAGATAATTTGATCTGATAAAATAAATAATCCAAGTAATTAAGTATCTATTATTCATTTCATGAGCCTTTAACTCCTGAAGAAATTCTTCAAGATGTTCAACAATCAAGTCTATGTGCTTGGAACCAAAATTAGACCTTAAAATAGCTTCTATAATAGCGAGAACTTTTGGAAATGACTTTATTCTTAACTCCGCAAACATAAGCAGTAAACTTATAACTTTAGTTAGTGATTTACTTTCCAGTTCATCAATACGAACCTCATAATTTTTATCTACAATATCAGCCAAAAATCTGTCGATAACTCCAGTGCCAGGGTTATTTTTATCAATTTTGATCACTGATAAACATACTTCCTTAAAATGCTTATAATCATAATGTTCCTTTGGCTGAGGATTCACAGCATGATACTCTGATACCCAATGTCTAAACAGACCATTTGGTAGACGATGGATTTCAGTCTTTCCATCATTAAGCTCAAGGCGATACTCCTTTAAAGCTGCTTGTAGAGCTTTGATCACTGAACGCCCCTCTATTTCGCTTTTTGCAAGAATACGGTAATCATCTTTGAACCTAACTACAACCACATCATTTTTTAATGATTTTGATAGCTCCCTATCTACTCCTGATAGAACGATTTCAGAGATTATGTCTGAGACTACAGGCCCGATTGGGACTCCATTAGTACATCCATCATTAGCATTTTGAAATAATTTGTCTAAGCGATTTCCAATAAAATCGTAGTTTTGTCGGTTACTTGGGTGTCTAACAACAGATTTATCGTGTAATGACCACGGTATGCTGTGTGTGTAAATAGATGGATAAAAGTTTTTGATGTCTGTTTTTAGTAAATATTTGTATCGAAATGCAATGGATGCTACATCATTCTCAGCCATTTCAATAAACTCATAGATCATTCTCCCGCTTCTAAGTTCACCAATCATTCCTGATTTTTTATCATCCACAGGAATCGGAAAACTATAAGAGGAAACCTTATTGTCTTTATGGAAAATACAACTTACTATATCATCCCAGTTGTGAGCAATTGTAAATGCAATGTCTGAATGAATTTCTGGATCTATGATTCCAAACGTTCTATCTGTTAGCTCAGTTTTTGGGAAGTGTACTTGTTGGAATTCAGAAATTTTTGGTTTAAAATTATTCTTCGTATGTTGAAAGTAAACCTTGCCAAATGCAGGATATTGAGTCACGGTAAAACATGGTGGTAGCACGTAAGATTCTGGAAAATAGCCTTTAGTTACTAACCAATTGTAGATATCTGATTTAGTAAGTGCTTGTGCAAGCTCTTTTGTGCGTTTAAAGTGTTCTTTAGGTGTACGGCTCATTTGTTTATATTATGTCAATTGTTATAAATCATGTTTAAAAATTAGCTATAGCGGAGCAAAAGATTTGGTATGTCACTTATAAAGCTACTAGTTTTTTTATGAAAATCTTTTGTATCTTTTGAGTAAGCTGATATAAATAACTTTTGCTTTGCTCTCGTCATTGCGACATAAAATAACCGTCTTTCTTCCTCTAATTTATTGTCACGAACACTAAAAAAACTGGGGAATTCACCTTCGGTAGCACCTGCAATGAAAACACTGTCAAACTCCAGACCTTTGGACTGATGAACTGTAATCATAGGAACTTGGTTATCGTCCTGAGAAACTTGCTCTAAATTTTTGGCAAGAGCGGTAAATTCAAGGATGCTACGTAAAGCCGTATCAGGGTGCAAATCTGGCTCATCCCGTTCCTGAAAAATCCGTACAAGATGGAGAAGGTTTTTGAGGCGTTTTTCTTCTGCATGGTGATAACTGTAGAGTCCAGATTCTACAAGCAATTTATCCAGTAGATATGAAGGTCGTAGCCTTTGGCTAGCATCCCGCCAGTTATCCATCTGTTCGGTGAATCCTTCAAACGCCTCTCCATAGCGATACACCAATGCCTGACGGTAATCGGCTTTATGCTCAATGAGTGGAATTAGTACTGCTAGCAAGTCAATTGTGGTTCGCACATCATCCATTGCCTTGTGACTAGGCAGGTGTGCAAGATTCAGATGCTTTGCCAATGCTTCTAGATTGTAACGGTCAGATTCGATAAAGCGATTTGCTATATCTAACGTGTCTTCCCATTGCAGTTTGGGAGCAGTGATACCAGCTTTTTGGGCTTGGGCAGTCACCATCTTGATGTCAAAGCCCACATTATGCCCAACCAGTATGGAACTCTCGACAAACTCGAAGAACTCACAAAAAACATCTTCAGCAGGTCTACCATGTTCTGCTAGGAAGCGATCGCTATGTCCATGTATCTGCTCTGAGTCACCAACACCAACAGTATTAGCAATATAAGCATGAAACTCAGCTTGTGGTTTCCCTTCAAATAAGCGGACTGCGGCAATTTCTACAACCTCATCCTTGCTGACTGAAAATCCTGTTGTCTCTACATCAAAAACAATTACTGTACTAGATGAATAGGTTGTCAAAAGTTCACTGAACGGATCACCATTAATAAACGTCCGGCTTGATGCCATATCCGTCAAACTAAAGCCGCATTCCTTTCCTTCTTCAATTACTCCTTTTATAGTTGCGTCACCAATTCCACGACTTGGGCGAAGCAACATTCGACGCATTGAACCTGCATCAAAAGGGTTCAAGATAAGACGCAGGTAAGCAAGAGCATCTTTGACTTCCTGCCGCATAAAAAATTGGAATCGCTCAACTGTGACGCAAGGAATACCCATGCGCTCCAACATTTGACTAACAACTTCTGTGCGTTTATGACTGCGGGCAAGAATTGCTACTCGGCTGTAGACAAAATCCTTTTGATTGGCTGCTAGTTGCTGGATTTGTCTACCAATCCACTCTGCCTCTGCTTGCTCATTTTTTGCTAAATGAACTTGAATCAGTTCTCCTACTTCACACTCAGGGGCAGGTGTAATCTTTGTCTTTCGGTGTTCAAATGAGTCTGCAAACCCAGAAGCCGCGTTTAACAGTGTTTTTGTTGCTCGATAGTTCCAGGTTAGGGAATACTCTGCGGGGTTAAAGTCACGCTTGAATTGCTCAATCACTTTATCCGGCTCAGATCCTCGCCATTCATAGATGGTCTGATCTAAGTCTCCAATCATCGCCAGATTACCACTGTTAGCTGTCAGATGCTTAACGATGCCGTACTCCGAAAGATGAGTATCTTGAACTTCATCAACCTGAACAAAATCAAACTTATCTGCCCAACGTTGGGCAATCTCCGATTCATGGTGTAACATCACCCGGACATAAAACACCAGATCAGCAAAGTCTAAGGCGTGACGTTTTTGTAGAACAGATTGATACTGAGCAGCACGTTTGGCATCATAGTTAGAGCCTAATGGGGCATACAGTTTTTCTAATGGATAATCAAAAGATAATTGGCGATCGCTAGCCAAAGTTTTGCAGTTAGCCAAGTTAAAAAATAACTGTTGGGCATCTTTATCATTCGATAGATCGAAAACTTCCTTGACCAGTTCAACACAATCGGCATCATCGTAGATTACAAAATCTGCTGGTAATCCAAGCTGACGAGCCTCGATCCGCAGTATGGAGGTACACAGACTATGAAAAGTCTTGATTGTCAAATCATGTAATTGATTTGGACAGTACTGAGATAGCCGCTCACTCATTTCCTTAGCGGCTCGGTTAGTAAACGTTAGGCAGAGAATCCTTTGAGGAGGGATGCCCGCATTTATTGCACATAGTACTCGCTCTGCCAAAACCCGTGTTTTGCCTGTACCAACGGGAGCAAGTACTAAAATTGAGCCTTCAATATGTTTAGTAATTGCATTTTGTGCAGAGTTAAGTTCATTGACCTTATAGTCTGGAATGATCATTATATTTAATTATTATCTGAAGAATTACTTGATTTAAGCATTTTAGTAATTGGCTTAACTTCATAACCAATAGCTTCTGAAAATTAACTTGCACTCTTTTGGACTAAGAAGCTTCCTGTTCCTTTTAGCCCTGACCTTTACTCACCAAAATACTTCTGCTTTAAATCGTGACCTTGTTCGCCCAAATCCCGTAGCTTCTGCTCAATAAGCTTCATCGCCATCGGCGACGGTGTTGAGCGTCCATTTTCCCATCGATTAATCGTGGTATATGTCACGCCTAAAGTGGCTGCAAATTGTTCTTGCGTAAGCCCGAAGGCAAGCCGCAAATCATGAATGATCCGCCCCACCTCTGGCTGGTTGATAGCCAAGGGTTTTTTAATAGTCATTTACTTTGAAACTTTACCTTCTAGCTTAAGTAGCCGATGCTATATTATTTGTTACATATTAATCATGTAAAATCGAGATAACCTCAGTGAATATCCGTAAAATATCTTATTTGAGTAAAATTTATTGCTTGAATGAATGGGAGTTTTTTAAGTGATGTTGAACTTAAATTCTTAGAGGAAGTGCGATTCGTTGTTAGTTGAATCACGGTAATCAGTCCGTACATAAACTAACCAACCTAATCTAGCAATAGATAAAGTTGAACTCTCGATTTGATATGGGTGAAAGCCCCATCTACCAGACTCAGGTATGACTCCCTATCTGCCTACACTGACTAGACTCGGTATCTGGAGGGTGAAGCTAGGAACAGGGCGCAACCAGACGTTCGTTGCGGAATGACACTGGCGCTAACGGGGAGTTCCCACGGTGAAACAGAGCCTAGAAAAGCAACCCAGAGAAAAGCGGGGCGCATCATAAAATCCCCGACTTCATTGGAGATAATTCCCGCCACGTATTTTCTCAACAGTGGCAAGAGTCCAGGGAATCCAATGGTTGAATTGGCTACACCTAAAGGAACGAACAATCTCATCGAGGGAACGAATAAAAACGAATTGAAGGTCAAAGGGCGGTCGAACCCTAAGTAGGCTGGACGAGCAGAGGAATCCCTTCAATTCGGGTAGGACAGACCGTAATTGGTCTGAGGTGTTCAGAATACACAAACTGGAACAGAGCATGATTAGGCACGGTGATAACACTAGTGAATCTTGGAAAAGCCTACCGTGGAAGCAATTCCGCCGTAACTTATTCCGCCTACAAAAGAGAGTGTACAAAGCTATTCAAGTTGGGGACAAGCAGAAAGCAAAGTCACTACAAAAGCTAATTCTGAAATCCACCGCAGCAAGATTACTGGCTATCCGTCAAGTAACACAGCTAAATGCTGGGAAAAAGACAGCAGGAATCGACGGCAAAACCGCGCTCTCTTTCGAGCAAAGATTTGAACTGAGCGAAAAACTCAGAGTCGAAAGTAATAACTGGAAACACCAGGAATTACGAGAAGTACCAATTCCCAAAAAGGATGGTAAAACTCGAATCCTTAAAAT
>NZ_JAYGHE010000106.1:0-17770 GCF_034931145.1 Nostoc sp. UHCC 0252
TTTTATCGGCAGTTAGAAAACCAATACCATAGATGTCGGCTGCTAGCTGGTATGGGTTTTTGGTAACAGTGGCGATCGCCCTTATATTGCTTGTAAATCTTCACAGCATAAGTGGTAGAAACGCCATGTCCCTGGAGAAACACCATCACTTCTTTGATCGCTTTTTGAGTTGACCAAGCGTTTTTGATGAGAGTGATCCGCTTTTTGGCAATACCCTGGACTTCAATCAGTCGTTCAATCTGGTTTTCGATAATGTCGAGCGTTTCTAAACCGAAGTGAGCGACGATACGCTTGGCTGTTACTGGGCCAACACCTTTTATGAGTCCACTACCCAAATATTTTTCAATTCCAGTGAGAGTAGCTGGTTTGGTTTCCTTGTAGTTAACAACTTGAAACTGTGGCCCAAATTGTGGATGGTCACGCCAGAAACCAGTTAGTTGTAAAGTCTGCCCTGGCTGGATGTTAGCAAAGCTGCCAACGATTGTTGTGAGTTCGGTGCTACGTGGGCAAGTCAGTCTTGCCACGGTGTAGCCTGACTCAGCAGAGTAAAAAGTTAAACGTTCTACGACTCCGGTGATTGTTTCGTTTTGAGGAAAGGCGCTTACTTGTTGAGGGGCAAGATTAGGAGGAGTGGACATTGCTTATGATCCGATGCCGCACATTATTACAATACTGGAATTCAGTTCCGTCATAGTACACAAATACTATACTCTTTTGAGATTACAATAATAGTAGATGATAAAGTCGAAAATGCTGCTTCGCTTCACCATACGATGACTACGAGCGCAAGCTATGCAAGCTACGCCTCAAAGGTTGGTGAGGAGAGTGAAATATGTTGTAAAAAACCATAGATTTTACTCTAATAAAGCTTCAATTTGCCCTAACAACTTATCTAAAACTTTTGCTTTATTAGGATCTTCCCAGATTTTAGCTTGCTTAACTCGCTGATAGGCTTCCTTCATCCGATTAGGAAGGATATTAGGCTGAGAAGACTTAGGAGGTTGAACTGATTGAATGTAACTTTTGATATCTCTAACTGAAAGATTTTCTTCAATAGTTTTCACTAGAAGTTGATGTCGCTGATCTTTGTCTTTCAATTGAGCGATGATACGAGCTTTGGTATATTCTAGTTGTCCTTGGCGCAAAGTTTCTAGAACATCTTTAGGTAAATTTAGTAAAGGTAGGCGATGACTACGAAAACTGTCTGGAGTCAACCTACCTATTACTGAAAATATCTTTTCTACCATTTCCCATTGGTTACGAACAACGTTGTTCGTAATTTCTGTTTTTTGCTTTTGGAGGTTAGCAATATGATTGAGTAGGGAAATAACTTCTCCTTGAGAGCATTCCAAGCGGATAGATAGCAGTTGCAAAATAGCTTCAGTTTCCTCAACCGGATTTAAATCTTCCCGTTGCAAATTTTCGAGGAGGGCGACTTGGAAAGCATCTTGGTCATTGAGATGGCGGATAATAACCGGAACTTGCTCCATTCCAAGAGTTTGAGCCGCACGGTAGCGACGTTCACCAGCAATCAATTCATAATTACCGGATTCTAACGGTCGGACAAGCAGTGGCTGCAAGATGCCATGTTCACGAATAGAAGCAACTAGGCTTTCCATTCCTTGAATTGAAAAATAACGTCGAGGCTGATGAGCAGCTAGGTGAATTTGAGTTATTAATAAAGATTGTTCAATAGATTCGTTTTCCGAGAGTTGAGGATTATTGGTAACTCCTACTAAGTCAAGGAATTGTCTGGTTTTATTCGGAAATTCCATTTCATCTGCCATTGACAAGCGCCGCTTCGCCATATTACTCCTGTTCTGCCATTTCTCTGGCGATTTCTTGATAAGGTTCAATCAATTTTCTTTCTGTGGTATATCGATGAATTGGTTGACGCGCCAAGTTGGACTCTGGAAACTGAACAGACTTAGGAACTGGTTCAAAAATTTTGACCCCAGGAAGTTTAGTTTTAAGAGTTTTGAGAGCATCTTGGGTCGTGAGTGTACGGTCTGCCATTGTAGGCAAGACTCCTAAAATTTGCAAATTGGGGTGAGTGTCTTCATCACGAAGACTTTCGATAGTTTCCAATAATTGTCGTAAGCCTTCTAAAGCAAAAAACTGACATTGAACGGGGATCAAGACTGCATCTGCTGCCATTAGTGCATTTAGAGTCAGCATACCTAAGCTAGGTGGGCAATCAATGAGGATATGAGCAAATTCTTGCCGTAAAGGATTCAACTTCTTTCTCAGGATTCGGCTATTATCTGCCGAGGTCAAAATTTGCTTTTCTCCAGATGCAAGAGATATGTCAGCCGGAATCAGCTTGATTCCGTACTCGGTGTCAATAATAGTTTCAGATGCGCTCTGTTTACGATCTGTAAGTACTTCATAAGCAGTCTTCTGCCCTGGCTGAATCTTGATTCCTAGACCCGTGGTTAAATTACCTTGGGGATCAAAGTCAACTACAAGGCAGGAGGAACTTTCTGCCAACAATCCACTTAGTGCGATAGTAGAGGTTGTCTTGGCTACTCCTCCCTTTTGATTAGTAACTGCGATAATCATATTTTCTTAGTAGTATGCGATTTTTTATGAAAAAACATATATTAGTTACAGAATGAACTGATTCTATGACAATTTAAGTAGACCGCAAAGATTTTCACAAGTTTTACACCAAAGTAATGAAAAACTAATGCTCCAAATTGCTTGTTACCTAAAAAGCTAACTATACTTTCGTTCTGGTGATGAAGAGCGATTTAGTGAAATAAATTGGCGGTTAAAATACACTCATTTCCCAAAGTTCAGGAAAGAAAGTTCTGATGAAGTCTACCGAGCGATCGCCCAAGCTACCTAAGCAAGAGTTAAAACTCAACGTTCAAAACCCAAAGCTTGACCTTGTTGCTTATAAACCAGTAGAGAAACAGCAACCAACCTCTCAGCCTGACATGACTCCCAGTGATGATCTGCCGTCAGTTGAGCAGCCAGCCCAAGCAGAGGCGATACCTCCTTTAAGGTCAAAGACAAACACTGCTGAAAAACCGCAACACTTAGAGAAAAGTAAAGCCAAACGTACCTCTGCTGACAAGAGAAAATCCAAATTACCGCAACAGCCCAAGCAACAGGGCCAATTGACAAAGAGCGATGAAGAACCAGAATTACCGCCAGAACCCTGTCAGCACATGCAATTCCTGGATTGCAACTCGGAGGTAGAACGTGTGATATTCGAGTGCTACCACTGCCAGCAGGGGATAATCAGCGAGTACACCGGAGATCCCGTAATGGGCGAGTACAAAGGACGACCTTCAGTGATTTTCGCAAAGGTAAAATGCCCCAACTGTGAGCAAACAGCAATTAGACTGGAAGCAAGGGAAGTACTTTCGACAACAGCGATTCCTTCTCCTTGGCAGCAATGATGGCACACTCCCTCTTCAAAAGTGATTAGTAAGAGATATTTACGATTGATAATGCAAATGAGATTTTTACCCTCAATAATAACTGCACTAACGGCACTGACACTAACTAGTTGCACCACTACTACTGCTGAACAGTATGAAGCTACAGCACTCACCAGTTACTCCTGGCAAGTTAAGTATGCGAATAACCTAACTAGTCAACCACAGCCACGCATTGAAACCTTTGCTAACACTTCAGTGTTGAATAGGAATGGATTGAAACCGGCAGGAGCAGTTGTTGGCCCAGATGACAGAGGGTTGTGGTGGCCTACTTTACCGCCGCGACCAAGTGTTGATGAAGTTGAACAACGCAAAAAATCTCAATCCGAGGCAGGCAAACCTGAATTGATCAAAGATGTTCAGTACAAACTGACCTACGGAGTGGGTAATTTACAGAAGGCACTACCTACTAATTATGATGTTTATAGACAAGTAGTAAAAGCTTACCCCCAAAGAACTCCTTTGGAATTGACTTTGGGTGTAAATGATAATTCAGTTGAGAAAGCTGAACCTGTAAGCAAGTAGTGACCCTAAGTTACGTATTCAGCAAGAAGTTAGAGATCAAAACTGAATTACTTTTCAACAAAAAATTGACAGTAAAGTATAAATCAAAAAGTCAACGATGATCTAAATTAATTTTTGCTGCGTTGATAGAAAAGATTTCAAAAAAAAATTATGGGGGCTATGTGGGGGCTATGTGTACCCCAAAATTGTTTAGAGGCTTGAACAAAATTTGACTCCTATGTGGGGGCTATGTGGGGGCTATGTGGGGTACATTTGACTGGGTGAGGTTTTCCACCATTTAGCCCTCAAGAGGTTATGATAATTTTTTGACGCTGAAGAAAAAAAGGCAGAGGAGCAGAGGAGCAGGGGAGCAGGGGAGCAAGAGAAAATGTTTGCATTAACAATTATTAGTTATCGGTGTAAGAAAAACTAATTATTCTGCTGAAGGTCAGAGTTCTCCATTTTTAACAGTAAATAGTAAACACTAAGAACTGTTTTAATTCCCTCCTCTGCTCCCCTGCTCCCCTGCTCCCCTGCTCCCCTGCTCCCCTGCTCCCTGCTCCCCACTTCACCTGAACAGATAACTTTCACAAATCAAAATCTATTACCTTTCTCTCTATGTCTAACATTCACACCTTGCAAAAAATTTTTCCTGCTGGCTTTGACAACGGTTATGGAAGCCTAAAACTTTTAGTCGATGGGTTTGAAGTAGTTCGTGTCCCCAGCTATATAACCAATGCCGAGATGGAAGACGTACCAGGGAGGGTCGTTTTTAACGGTACTGCTTACACAGTTGGAGAATCAGCTTTCCGTACAGGAAATTATTTTGACCGCAATACAGACAATAATGAAAATAAAGTCAATAATGCGTTGTTGACTTTATTGGGTGCATTGGCACATCTCCCACCCCGTAGGGCTTGGCATTTAAAATTAGTCGTTAGCTTACATGATGTTGGTCTGGCTGAACAACTTCAAGAAGTACTCAATGGAGAATATCAGCCAATACTTGCTGGCAAACAATCAGACGTGAAAGTAGAAGTGCTGAAAGTTGTACTAGAGGGAATGGGTGCATTATTTGGGCATCCACTACCAAGAAAATTAACCATTTTAGACTTTGGCAATGGTACAACTCTGCATTCTCGTTACAACCAAGGCAAACGAGAAGTTCACACTGCTTACCCCATCGGTGTAGAAGTTCTCATCGATGATATCTCCCGGAAAATGAAACATTTGAATGGCGGAAAAATTGGGGATTTATCCAAAATCCGATTTTGTTTGGAAATGGGGCATACCAGGTACAGCCGCGACATCGATATCAAAGATGTTTACACCGCTTGTTTAAAAGATTGGTATGAGAAATACTTGAAGAAAGTCGTGAATCTGACACTTGATGCCAAGCACCAGGGGGATGAAATCTGGGCAATTGGTGGAGGCTGCCTCTTACCTGGATTTAAGAAGCTGTTGGAGAAAAACGGCTTCAAAATCCTGGACAATCCGGTAGAAGCCAATGTCTTCGGGCTTTTAGAGATGGCAAAAACCATTAGCAGCAAAAATCTAACGGGCACATCTGGAAAGTGAATATAACTATGGCACATAAAAAAGACTTAGCACCGGAAAAAGTTCGCCTCAAAGATAATTACCGAGAGCGCATATTTGCAGAATCGCAAAAACTAGATAAAAGCTACCTGGACACGCTTTACTTTATAGTTGATTGCTATTTTGTTTTTATCAAGGCTGGATTACCTGCACAACTTTTAGCTGACACACCTATTAATACTGAATCAAACCAACTCACGTCTTGGACTCAAACTCCATTTGCACAGGAGAAAGAAGAAGATTCTTCAAGCGAAACATTCAGCCTTGATTTTGATTTGTAACGAGGATCTATTGGCACAAGGATGCAATAGTTTTGACACCGTAGTTCCAAAGTTTTATTGTATAATTCAATGCAACTTCTTACATTTTAAGTTTAACCCTTTGCCAAGTATGTGAGTTCATCTGATTTTCTTAAAATGCTATTAACAACATGACATTAGAATTATGCAGCAAAGCAGTATGAACGAAGAGGAATTTGAATACTTCGACTATGAGGACGATAATCCAGCACTCTCTAAAATTATAGAACGTAACATTCGTACTATTATCCGTCTTCGGCTTCAGACTGCTAACAAAAGAAACTTGCAAGACCGAATTGCTGATTCAATTACCTCTTTTTCAGGACATATAGTTTTTGTTTATGTACATCTAGTCTGGTTTGGAGCGTCTATGTCGATCAGCATAACACGATGACCCAATTGCGCTATTTGATAGCCCAGGTTCTGGCTAAGGTTCAGTACTTACTAAGAGAATAGTTTTGCTAGCTTAGTACCTGCTGTAATCATTGAGGGAACTGCTTTCTTGGCATTGCCATCTTTCAAGTACTTGAAGGTATCTACCAGTTCGCTGACTCCATCTACTAGCGATAGTCCCTCGTAGAAAGCATTGATTGGATCTCCCTGTCTTAGTGCCAAAGCTGCCTTCGCTAGATTCTCACCTTTCTCAAATCCAGCTACTTTGAAACCTGTTGAAAGGGCGCTGAAGTAATCATCTCGTTGCAATGCACCTGCCATATTGATCCAGTCTTTACCCTGCTGGAATCCAGCCAGGGTGAATCCAGTAGATAAAGCGTCTAAATATTGCTTGTCTTTCACGTCCCAAGCGATATTTACCCACTGATTCGCATTCTGGAAGCCTACGCTTGCTAGTCCCTGAGAAAAAGCGGCGCGATCGTCATTGGGGTTTCCATTGCGTAATGCTTGCACCCACGGACTGGTTGCAAGTTGTTGATTTCCACCTGCAATAGCTAAGAGTTGATCTGCGACTTGTCCAACCTGACCATCACGCAAGGCAAAAGCAGAATTTACAAATGCATCTGCTTTACTTTGGTCTATTTTTAGATTGCTGAGTCCAGCAGACTGCAACCCAACTGTCAAGGCTGTTTTGTAATTGCCATCTTTGACACCCCAAGCAATATCTACAAACTGATTGGCGTTGCTAAAGCCAGCACTACTCAACCCTTCATCTAGAACATCTTTAAAATTGCCGTCTTTCAGCGCCCAGGCAGTATTTACAAACGTGTCTGCCACTTTAGGCTCTACATTGAAGTTAGATAATGCAGCCGCAACTGCACTTTTGTAGTCTTCGTCTTTTAGCTCCCAAGAGATGTCCACAAACAACGAAACTAACAGGGGCTTGACCACACTAGATCCACCATAGAATGCCAGTGCGCTATCGATAGAACTCTTGAGTGTTTCTTTCCAGTCTCCTTGAGAAGCATAGTAGAGTCCCTCTAGTCCACCGACTGCGGTACCCAGCACCGGAACTTGTTTGAGAGTATCGAGTACAGGCCCAACTTTGCCCTCTTTAACACCATCAATCAGTCCCTCTGCAATTGCAACACCGATCACAGCTCCCGGATTGACCAAAATCAAGTACTGCTGGTTTTCGTCGTACAGTTGCTTAAGCTCTTTCGTTGCAGTTTCTACACGATCGCCCACATTTCGCGCTTCATCACCGATGCGATCGCCGTACTGCTTCAGGTTGTCGCCAATTCGACTAGATGTTTGAGTAATGGTCGTCGTAGAGTCACTGACTGCGTTACGAGTGATACGAGTTGCTTCATTGATTGCAGTTGTCGTACTCTTGACCTGATTCTTGACATTAGTCGCACCTGTTGTCACCTCAGAGCTAAATTGGTTCTTTTTTTCTTTTAGGTAGGTTGTACCATTACTCAAGGCGCTAGAAGTGTTTTGAGTAACTTGTTTCAATTCAGACTTTCTCTCAGAGAAGAACTTTCTACCACCGCTAATAAATCCTGAGAAGGAATTATCATCTGAGTTGCTGCCACCGCTTCCAGGTGAACCGCCAGCAAACTGTGTTTCAGGTCTAGAAAATACATCTTTAACGCCTTGACCAACAGCATCACCGAATTGCTGAAGTCCTTTACCGACGGATTTTAGAGACAAGGCTTCTCGTTCGGTTGCTACTGCATTTACAACACTCCAGCTTTGTCCTGTCAGTTTTGCTTCCAAATCTTTATAGTAGGCAAATCGGTAAAAGTCAGACCATTTTACTTTAGGAATTCCATTGTTTCTCAGTTCGTCTTGAATGAGATCAAAATTAGGCGGTGTATAGCGTTGTGCCTGAGTTGCTTTGGCGAGATTCACCGCAGATGAAATATTTAATAGCCCTACTCCGGTTTCAGCATCCCACCCAGGCGTATTTAAATCGGTTGCGGTGCGCTTGAGAATATCGACAATTTGGCTATAGTTCAGTCCTGCATTAGCTGCCCATAAAAGAGAAACTGCTCCAGTCACTTTTGCCGCCGCCACGGATGTGCCAACAGCATCATTTGTTGCTACACCTTGCGCTAAAATATCTACACCTTTGCCATAGTGGGCATAATCAACCGCACTATAACTGGAATAATCAGTGCGACTCCATCCCTCTGCTGCTCCCACGGTGAGGATGTTATCAAATTCCTTGACTGCTTGCCCCAGTGCGGACATCGTACCGCTTTGATTCCCGGTTGCCGTTACAATCAAGACTTGCTTCTGTTGAGCATAGGTCAATGCAGCCCGCTCTAGGGGAGTGAGTTCGGAGCGAGTAGTTACACTGCCATCTGCGTTGGTTTGAGTAAGGTCAAAGCTGAGGTTAATTACTGCATTAGGCTGTTTGGAAGCGATCGCCGCATCCACAAAATCAATCAATGACTGTGCCCAATCCATCGATCCTACGGCACGCCCTAACCATAAGGGAGAATGATCGTTGATGCCATCAATGCCAATGCCATTATTTCGGGTTGCGGCAATTACCTCTAGAATCTGAGTTCCGTGTTCACTAGCCGACTCATCTGAAGGTTCTAGGAGCGAATTATGATCTCGACTAATCCAGTCTTTGCCAGAAGTAATTCGGGAGTAGTCAATATCCGCATTATCTGCGCTAAATCCCGTGTCAATAATGCCAATTAAAGGAAGCCCAACGTTTTGTTTACGTTCAGCAAGTGTTGTATTGTGCCAACCTTTTTGATTTGCTGCAATCTTCGACCAAGCATCGATTTGTGCCTTGGTATCCTCAGTTAAATTAGTCCAAGCGTAGTTGAGGAAACTGGCTTGGTTCGATGCATCGTCAATAACTTGCTGACGAGTTCGATCTAGTTCTTGATACTGGTTCCAGGCATCCGTCAACACGCCACTTATATTGCTCTCAAGTTCCGCTAGCCGCGACAGGGCATCTGTGAGAACGGAAAATTGTTCATTGTTCAACACCGCGTACTGTGTTGAGGCATCCTCAATTGTTTGAAACCGATAGTTATCAAAAGCGCGAAAAACATCAATTGCTTCATTGACGGCTTTATTTTTATCGCTTGTTAAGTTGGAATTGGTGGTTGAAGCATCATTAATGATCGCTTTACTCTCTTTCACCAAGTTCTTGTAGTCTGGATTCTCAACACCAACTTTGTCAGCAATATAATTGGTCTGACCAATTAATAAGTCCGTAATTCGACCAATTTCATTCTGGGCATAGGTTGTCCATTTATCCAGAAAGTCAACGGTCTTATTAATTTCTTCAGCGCTATAGTCCGCCCATTCATACAAATATTTGCTTGTGCCAATAATTTCATTTCTGAGGTTGGTGACTTGGGCAAGCGTGTAAATCTGAAGGCTAGACAGTTGTTTACTTAGATAATCCTTCCAGGAATTCATATAGGTTCCATCACTGGAAATAGCAACCTGCAAATCGCTAAGTTGCCGAGCCAAGTAGCCTGATGAGTCGGAAATATTGTTATCAAGCCCCTCGATCGCATTCTCTCCATTCATCGTCAGGGTGGCTAAACGATTGTTAGCTGTATTAATCCAATCTGCGATCGCTTGATTTACGTTCGCCCCGTTTCCTGGGGAACTGATTTGCCCCTTAGAAGGCTTATTAGTTGCTGCTTGATTGAGTATCTCTAACACGCGCTCAGAAAGAGTTTCCCCAATTCCAGGCATATTAGGCGAAGCATACGGCTTGGTATACTCAACCAAGGCTTGTCCCAAATCGCTGTTCCGCCAGTCCTGCTGTGTCTGTACCGCACCATTTATTAGAAGTTCATCCAAGCTAATTACACGTCCAACCGCACCTTGCACCTGAAAGACAATATCGTTGTAGTCGCGATCGCTTCGTCCCTCGGCGGGTAAATCCTCTATTCCGAATACGCTACCATTTCCAGTAATATCGGCGAACTGGCCGTTGTAGCGATTTTGAGGCTTGACTGTTGTTAACGAGAATAAAGGATTGACATATTTACTATTTGGATCGTGATTGAACACCTGTTGAACGGTTCCCTTGGGAACCAACATGATTCCAAACTTATCTCCCGGATTCATGAACACAGGTTTCACACCGTCATAAATACCAGAATTCAAATTCCCTTCTGCATTTAAATTCCCTTGAAATCTTGCGCCCTGGTCATGATCAGAGATAACAATATGTCCTAGTTCAGAATTACTCAAAGCTCTGCGCGTAGATTCTTTGATAAACTCAGCAGACCCTACTTCACCATTTAAGCCAGATAAACTGAATATTGCCAGTTCGCCTTCATATCCACCACCATCAAACAAATAATCGACGCTTACTTGGCCAGTTTTTCCGACGGTAAAGACTCCAGAAACATAGCTAGCCGCTGGCGAATTATCGATTGTTACCTTGCTCAACTGAACCGACTTTAGCGTTGCCAGCAAATCGTCGCCAGCTTTGAGCAGTGTGTCGCCGTTTTGAATTTGAAAAGATAGCGCTTTGGAAGTTAGCCCTGTTCCTAAGCGAATTGTGTCGTTATTGCCAAAGCCAAAAATAGTAACCGCACCCTCACCCTTGGCTAGCTCAAAGCGATCGCTACCGCTACCGACATACACGGTGTCATCTCCAGTTCCAGCAGAGATAAAGTTGTTGCCTTCTAGAGCATAAATTGTGTCGTTCCCTGCACCGCTATAAATCAGATCGCCCGCAGCACCCGTATAAATCTGATCGTTACCTGAACCTGTAAAAATTGTGTTTAGCCCTTCTCCAGCATAGACGCGGTTATTACCATCTCCCGCTTTGATGACATCCTCTGCTGCCCCAGTGTAGATGAGGTCATCACCCAATCCAGTAATAGCAACGTTAACACCTTCCCCTAAATAAAGAGTGTTAGTACCATCACCAGCAATCACATTATCATTTCCGGCTCCGGTATAAATCTGATCGTCTCCTGCTCCAGTTACAACAGTAGTATCACTCTCACCCAGATAAAGAGTACTACCGCGCAGCAACAAAGGATCATTTGGGCTAACCTCCAACCCATACTGTGTTAAGGCATTAAGCCGACTGATAGCATCGGTCGCCCCCAATTGGCTAGCAGGGTCGAAACCTATAGCAGGATTGTCAAAGTTCATAATAATTTCTAAAGGTTAATTAACTTCAGTATTCTCAAGCCGTTATACCTAAACGTAAAAGGCGCTCGTACACCTCCCAAACCCTGAGAACTGAAGTGTGATCGCACTTCAGTTCCCAACCCTTAGTCAGAAAAAACCAGCAAACGAATCAGCATCGTCGCTCACAACTGCTATGGCTCAACTAAATGCAAAATTTATCGCACTCGAAATTTTTCAGCATTTGGATAAACACTTTACCTGTGTTTAATCATTGGGCAGATTTATGTACTACAACTGAATAACATCAATACTCTACAGCCTTGTATAAAGATTGACGGTCGGAAAAAGGTCGGAAAAAAGTCGGATCTTTTTGGTACATTTACGTAAACTTTAAAAAATAACAAAGCTTGCGGTGGGAATATCGTAGTAAACCTGGTATTTCTACGTGGAAAGATAAATGACGGTTGAAGAAGCGATCGCACTAGTCAAGCAATTATTACAACAAGGACGCTTAACAAAAGTTCAAGATATTGTCTTCCGTCAGTCATGGGCAGGACAGACGTACTTAGAGATAGCTGTAGAGTCCGATTACGATCATGGTCACATCAAAGACATTGGCTCTGAATTATGGCGATCGCTTTCGAGAGCTTTAGGAGAAAAAGTTACCAAAAATAACCTGCACGGAGTATTGCAGCGAACCGCACAGCGACAAAAGGACACAAACGCCTCCTCAACCTTCAACTTTCAATCTTCCACGAACTACACAAACTGGGGGGAAGCAATCGACGTTTCTCAATTCTATGGACGTACTACTGAATTAGAAACCCTCAGCCAATGGATTGTGAGAGATCGCACTCGTATAGTGGCACTGCTCGGTATGGGTGGCATGGGCAAAACCGCACTTTCAGTGAAGTTAGCAGAACAGCTACAGGTCGAATTCGAGTACGTTATTTGGCGATCGCTCCGGCACGCACCTTTTTTCTATGACTTGGTGACGGACTGCATCAAAATCCTTTCTCATCAGCAAGTTACCACATTGCCCGCTTCCCCTCATGAGCAAATTACTTGTTTAATCGAGTACCTCCGCAAATTTCGATGCTTGCTGATTCTGGATAATTTCGACACGCTATTGCAGCAAGGTAAACGGACAGGCTGTTACCGTGAAGCCTACGAACCCTATGGTGAACTTTTGTGGCGATTGGGAGAAACACAGCATCAAAGCTGTGTCCTGCTCACAAGCCGAGAAAAACCTACTGAAGTCGCCGCCCTCGAAGGTGATGGTTTGCCAGTTCGTACCCTTGCTTTACCAGGATTAGAAGTTGCAGCAGGACAAACAATTCTGACACTCAAAGGGCTATCAGGCTCCGAAGACGAAATCCGGCAACTAGTTGAGTGTTACCGTGGTAATCCATTAGCTCTGAAAATTGCCGCCACCTCCATTCGGGACTTATATGAAGGCAACATCGCCAACTTCTTTGCCGAAGGCACAACGGTTTTCTATGGCATTGGCAATCTCCTAGAGCAGCAATTCAAAAGACTCTCTGCCTTAGAGCAGCAAGTGATGTATTGGCTGGCAATTAATCGGGAGAAGGGTTCCCTGACAGAATTACAAACAGTCTTCACACCAGCATTGGTTCAGCCTAAGTTAATGTCAGTCCTCGAATCTTTACGTTGGCGTAGCTTAATAGAAACTAATACTGGAGGATTCACACAGCAACCTGTCGTGATGGAATACATGACAGACTGCTTGATTGAAAAAGTCTGCCAGGAAATAGTCACAGAATCACCGCAATACCTGCTGACCCATGCTTTTATGCAAGCCCAGGCAAAAGACTACATCCGCGACAGTCAAATTCATCTGATTGTGCGGCCTATCCTAAATCAGCTACGAATAACGCTTGGCTCTGCTCATCAGCTTGAGCATAAACTTGGCAGACTAGTTGCAAAGCTCCAAAATGAGGCTACAGATCCAGTTGGATATGGTGGCGGTAATCTGCTGAATTTACTGGCACAATTAGAAACCGATTTAACTGGGTATGACTTTTCTAGTCTCACTATCCGTAACTGCGATTTGCGATCGCTCAACTTACATCAAGTCAACTTTACCCAAACAACGTTTCGAGAGTGTGTTTTTGCTGCAACCTTTGGCGGCATTACTAGCGTTGTCTTCAGTTCAGATGGGCGCTGCCTTGCTACCAGTGACACAAATGGTGAAATTCATGTTTGGGATGTTAGCAATAGTAAACAACTTTTTAGCTGTAAAGAACACAACAGTTGGGTCTGGAATATTGCTTTTAGCCCTGTGCATTCAGTTTTAGCTAGTTGCGGTCAAGATCATACAATTAAACTTTGGGACACTACCACAGGAGAATGCCTCAAAACGCTGTATGGACACACTAGTATTGTCACAGCGATCGCATGGAGTCCTGACGGTCAACTCCTTGCTAGTACTAGCTATGACCACACAGTTAAAGTCTGGCATCTAGCCACAGGACAATGTGTGCAAACTCTAGAAGGACATAATGCTTGTGTGTGGAGTGTAGCTTTTCACCCCGCAGGTCAAACCTTAGCAACGGCTGGTGAAGATAATACAATCAAGCTGTGGGATTTAGAAACTGGATGTTGTGTGCAAACCCTAGAAGGGCATCAGCATTGGGTAAAAGCGATCGCCTTCAGTCCAGAAGGGCGAATATTAGCAAGTGGCAGTTTTGATCAAACCGTAAGACTGTGGGATATACATACTAAAGTGTGTTTAATGACCTTGCAGGGACACGCAGGAGTCGTAACCTCAGTAGCATTCAGTCCCAAGGGTGAACAGCTAGCCAGTGGCAGTTACGATCAAAGTGTGAAGATTTGGGACGTAGACACTGGGAAATGTCTGGATACGCTGGAAAAGCATACAAATCGAATTTGGTCAGTTGCTTTTCACCCCCAAGGACACTTAATCGCCAGTGGTGGTGATGACCACGCGGCTAGAGTCTGGGGGCTTCAGACAGGACAATGTACCAAAACCTTCCAAGGACACAGTAATGCTGTTTATGGAATCGCCCACAGTTGGCAGCAAAACTTACTTGCTAGTGGACATGAAGATCAGACAATTAAACTCTGGGATGTAAATCTCAATGCCCCGCAAAGCTTAAAGGTTGACCTCCAGCCTTTTCGTGTACTACATGGACATAGCAATCGTATTTTCTCTGTTACCTTCAGTCCCAATGGACAGTTTCTTGCCAGCGCCAGTGCAGATCGCACTATTAAGCTTTGGAATCCGCATACAGGGCAATGCCTCAAAACCTTGCATGGTCACGGTAGTTGGGTTTGGGCAGTTGCTTTTAGTCCAGACAGTAATTTCCTTGCTAGTGGCAGCTACGACCATACAATTAAGATATGGGATGTGCGTTCTAGTGAATGTTTGCAAACATTGCAGGGACATCCTGGTTCTGTATTGGCGATCGCCTTTAGCCAAGACGGAAAAACTCTCTTCAGCAGTGGCTATGAAAAGATAGTTAAATGTTGGGATATTGAAACAGGCAATTGTCTTCATAGTTGGGAGGCAGACTCTAACCGTGTTTGGGCTGTTGCTGTGAGTCCAGATACTCAATATGTTGCTACTGGTGGTGATGACTGCTTGGTGCGACTGTGGGATATTGACACAAGGGTTTGTGTGCGTACATTCTCTGGGCATACCAGTCAGGTACTCAGTATTCTGTTCACCGCCAATGGCGATCGCATGATTAGTAGTAGTAGCGATCGCACTATCAAAATTTGGAATCTAGTTACTGGAGACTGCCTTGCGACACTACAAAATCATCTCCATTGGGTGTGGTCGCTCAGTCTAACCCCAGACGAGCAAACTTTGCTCAGTGGAAGTTGGGATGAAACAATCAACTGTTGGGATCTTACTACGGGGCAATGTCGACAAACTTTGAGACCAGCCCGCCCATACGAAGGCATGATTATTACTGAAGTGATGGGCTTGACTCAAGCAGAGGTAGCAACTTTGAAAGCTTTGGGGGCATTAGAGGTTAACTGAGGCATAACTACGACGAGAGCTTAGGGTACATTTCAAATATTTAAATTTTGTACCCTACTTGACCCCTAATGATATAGTAATAGCGTTATGAGTTCTGTTGCCGCAGCATGAATAAAAGCTGCAATTGTTGTGTAATCTCTTTGAGCAGACGTGAATCTCTTTGAGTAACCGCTTTTTGATATTCAGCAAATAATTCTGAGTATTGCTGATCCAAAATCACGTTGGCTGCCTCAGAAGAATCCTTTGCTTGCTGCTGTTTATTTTTTTCAAGCCATAGGTCGGCTACTTTCTGAAAATCCTCGTAGCTAAAATCTTCTTCATTCATAGTTAAAAACCTTATTCCTCCTCGCCTTGATCTTCGTACTCCTCTTCATCCTCGTCATATTCATAATCAGCATAGTCTTTCCCGTGTTTTTCATACCACAGACGTTCTTCTTCTTGAGCCGCCTCTCGCTGTATCCTTTTCCGTTCTGCCATCTCTGCTTCTAGGCGTTCTTGCGCTAATTTCTCCTTCTCGATTCTTTCTTTCAAAAGCCTTTCTCGTTCTTGGGTTTCTTGCTCTACCCTCTCCCTCTCAAGTCTGATTAATCGCTGCTCAACTCGTCCACAGTAAAAATCTAATGCTTTACCCGTCACGGCTCCAGTAACTGTACCACCCACTAGAAATATGAGTCCGGTTCTCCAGCCTTCAATCGGGCCACCACTCCACTGCAAACTTTTTTGGTTAAACCATACCAGCACAGAAAAGACAGAAATTCCAACTACCGTATTGATCAGCGCAAAAATTCTCGGTGTCATCTCAGTCTGGCGCAGGATCAGCCACTGCCCCAGCCAGAGTATTGCACCAAAAATCACCGCAGCGATCCCGCTCATAACCAAATGTCCTGGATATTTGAACGGATCTAATATCATGTTAATAATCAATGGCACAAATATCAGCGCACAGAGCAAAGAGCCAATTAATAAGCCAACAACGCTTATCAAGCTCCAGTAGCGACCGAGATAACCAAGGCGGAATTCCAATATCCACTCTTGTACGGGAAGCATTGTGATATAAAACGCGATTCCTGCACTGACGTAATCGAGCATTGGCAGTTGTTTTACCTTTATATTTAGCGTATTTGGCATAGTAGGGTATTAGTTAGGTCGAGGGGGAGTATTATCTCCCGCCCCTCCCAATTAGAACTGGACGTGCAACTTTGGTTGCATCCAGCTCCCGACAAACTTAATTGCTCATGTGGACGTATTGATGACAGGATTGATGAATAGCAAGGAGGTTTTGAGATTTCCAGTTATCATGATCCCTATCTACGTGATGAAGATGTATATCTTCATCATCTGCAAACTTAAGTCCGCAGTGTCCACAGGTATGGTCTTGTTTCTTGAGTGCTTTGGCTGTCGCCCCATCATAGTATTTGGATTGTCTCTTGCTCCAGTAAACAATATCACCATTAAAAGGAGATGCATCTCCTTTAACCATGACGTGCTTGTTTTCTGAATACGGTACTGCGGGGAATGCTTTATCTATTAAAGCATCCGTTTGATGGCGGTTAAGTTTGGATTGTTTATTAAAGACATTCCATGCTCTCCTGCGGGTGAACCACAGTCTGAACCTTGAGCCGTCCATCTTACAGTAGCGATGATAGTTTCTCCAGCCTCTAATAATGGGGGAGAGTTTTTGGCTTTTAACTAAAGCACCATAGTTCGAGTTATTGACTATGGCTTTAACTTTCTTGCGGAATGCTAGATAATTATCCTCTGAGGGAGTACATCTAAACTTTCCGTTTTTCTGGACTCGAAATTGCCAACCGAGAAAATTAAATCCGTCAGTCGCGGATACAAAGCGTGTCTTCGCTAACTTAATGTTTAGACCCCTAACGCGGAGAAATTCTATAATTTCATCAAAGACCTTAGCTTGGTTATCGCCTTTCTTAAATATAAAAACCATATCATCTGCGTATCTCACTGATTTATGTATGGCTTCTATTCCGTGTAGGGCAATGTTGGCAAGCACTGGGCTACACACGCCACCTTGAGGTGTACCTTGTTCGGGGAATTCAGGATTAACCCCTACTTTTAGGCATTTCCATAATCCCAGTTTCGCACTTTTGGGTGCTATGATTTGGGACATTAGGTGGTTGTGATTAATCCTATCAAAACATTTTTCAATGTCCATTTCTAAGATTATTTTGTCCTTACCGTTGGATTTTGACCTCAGATTATCAAAGAGATATTTCTGTACATCATGTGCCGAACGACCAGGACGAAAACCATAGGAGCGTTCATGAAAAATCGCTTCATGAGCGGGTTCGATAGCATATTTGATAATACATTGCCATGCTCTATCTTTCATGGTT
>NZ_JAYGHE010000107.1:0-17688 GCF_034931145.1 Nostoc sp. UHCC 0252
ACATTCACGCCGCCATACTCAACGGTGTACCACTCGATTCCGCTAATGCCTTGGCTTACTTGTTCTGCCCAAATTGCTTGTCGTTTATCACCTGTATCTTGCGCTCTCTTTCGGAACATATCGAAACGCAATACTGTTTCTACTGAGGATAATTCGCTTTTCGCTACGTGCTGTTGTAGTGCCATGTCGCAGGCTCCTTCCCAACCGATTGCATTAACTTGGTCGATCTGTTGGGCTAGTGCTGCTGCTCTTGGATCATGAAATCTCGTCATTAACCTGTCCATTGAGATGAATTATTGTTTGTGTCGTTAGCGAATGTTACAATTCTTAATACGTTTATGTTCTTTGGTCGGTATCAGCTTAATAACTAGTAGTGCTTAAAATTCGGGCGACTGAATAATTGAAGACTAATGGCTACTAAACTGATACTTTTTCCTTCTTGCTAGCGAAAGCTCCCGCCTGCCTTAGCGCTGCTCCAGGACTGGGATGAGCAAAGAACTCTTCTATAGCTTTAGTTAAGCCTGCCGCAACAACCGGATCGTGACAAGCGTAAACATAGATGGGCTGTTGCACACCGTTAACCAATCGCGTTTCTTGGCGATCGCCTAACTGTGGGTAAAACGTGCGAACCCATGTGCCCAAGTGTCCGCGATAGTGAGGGCCATTGATAGGGACTTTTTTTCCAAGTTCGCTCTCTGCAAAGTTGACCACGCCAAGCCAGCGTTCCTCTGAAGGGGTTAACAATTTTCTGTTGTGTTCTGCCAGAAGATTCCCGGCATAGTCTTTAAATTGCTGTTCCATGTATGGGTTGAGTCTGCCACCAGTTAACTCAGCTAAAGTTTTCATTGCCAGGACAAGAGTATGCAATCGTTGTTCAACTGGGGGGAGGGCTGGTGTGGAAGGTTGTTCTTGTGGTTGAGTAGCGGGTTTTGTCCAGCCCAATAAATCTTGAATCCAGGCACGAACACCAATCCGGTTAAAAGCTTTGCATACAAGTCTGGCTTGCTGTTTGCAGTGCCGCCCAGCATCAAAAGCGTAATATTCAATAACGGCAGCAACACCCATATCAGGTATTCCCTCATTCCAGGTTTCCAGTGCCGCAGGGCTAAATCCCTGTTGTATAAGGCTTTGGGCTAATGCAGAGGGTTCCAGTGCCGCACTTAGTAACGCACGACGAAGGGAAGAATCTTGTACATCTGCCAGCCTTGCAGTTGCCCGAATACTGGCTTTACCTTGTCCATTAGAGTCAACAGTGATCTCTTGCTTTATCTGTTCAATGATTTGAATGATTTCGATTTGTGACATAATCGTTGCTCTGGTTTTTTCAAAAGTGAATAGTTGTAGTAATAATCGAAGTCATAATGAAAGTTAGTAGGCTTATAAAGTTGAGCTATTGCCAAGTAAGCTGAATATTAAATTGGTCACAATGAGTCTGAATGATTTGTTTAGTACTTACAGAACACTTTCCAAATAGATGAATCCTTTTTTGGTGATTAGGATAGTAATGCCCATAGACTAATATTTGTCCTACAGCACTTTTCCATGCAGACGCTTTTTTAACTTCTATGATTTCGCGTTCAGTCAAAATGTCTATTTTTCCAACTGGAGTATTGACTTCAACTACGGGATGAGACATTTTTTCAACCTTTTCGATAAGAGAAAGTTTTACTTGGTTTTCTGGAGAATACTGTCCTGCGGTAAATTCCGAATCAACCAAACCATCAAAGTTTTTGTATTTGCTAAAATGCTTAATAGCTTGCCTTGCCCTTTTAGTGCAGCGTTTACCAGCTTCAAAGGCATAATATTCAAGTATTAAATAAATGACATCATCAGATATACCGTTAATGCGCCAAGAATCAATACTTATGCCTTGCAATTGGATTTTTTGTGCCAGTTTTGAAGGTTCTGAATTAAATGTATTTAAAGTTTTACAAATTGTTCCGTTACTTACTCCAACTATTCTTTCTACTGCCCTAATACTGATTTTATTTATACTATTAGAGTTAACAGTGATTTCTTGCTTTATCTGGTCGATAATTTGAGCTACTTCGATTTGTGACATAACTTTAGTTGGGTAATAATTTTTCCTTGTTGATTAGAGAGAATTAGACATTCACGCGCACCAAACTTTTTTCACCGACCAATGAGAAGCGATTAAATATTGTCGGTGTTTCAGTCAATGTTGGCGATAGCAATTCGACAAGGTAAAACCAAAACTTATCTACAAGTACAACCCCCAGAATCAGCCGTTGTTTTGTGTCATCACCATAAGAACACAGGATTACTTTCTGCCCCAAAACGAAAGCAGGTTTTTGCACAGTGAGGGTTTCTAACTGCCCAGTCCCAATGATTTGATGTTCTGTAGCGTGGACAATTTCATCACCACAGATGACTGTATAAAGCCAACACTCATATTTCCATTGCACACCAGAGCAATAGCCAAATGTTCTTGTGGTTTTCAGGTAAACTCTTTCTAATAAATTGACCTCAACCGTTGGAATTGTTTTACCCCAAGGTGGGGAAATATACCAACTATTTTTCAGGGTATTAATGTAGTCAATCATGCTTTCTCCTCGTTGATTTTAATTTCAATAAGGTCAACAACCTAAAAATCCTCGGCAATCTCCAACAAAAAGCCGCGCCCCGTGTTCTGTACTTGCACCAGTTCTTTGTCCAGCAGTGTTTGAATTACTGAATCGGAGAATTGACACTGGAGAGAGTGCAAAGGCACACAACCACCACAAAGCCGAATTGAACGCAGCAAATGATTGGCTCTACGGTCAAAGCTGTTGTCAACCGTTTTAGGCATTTGTGAAACCTCCGGTTAATACGACTAACTGTTGTTGCAGAATAGAGATTTGCTGTTGGTAAAACTTAATCTCTGCGGTAATTTCTGAGAATAATTCTTCTGGTGTGAGCGGTTTAATTTGATCCTCTTGCAAGTACGATATTTCATCAGAATTCTTGTTAGGCATCAGCACATAGCGCCAACCATCATCAAATTGTTCAGCCAATTCTGTACCATTCGGGTAGTAGTAAAGTCCGAGAATCGTGCCTTGTTTTGTACGCTGTTCCAAAGTAAAGCGAGGGTAGCCCCAGTGTTGGGGGATTGAGATCGTGGGTTTCATAGATTTAATTGAGGATTGGTGAATAAATAATTAGGGAAAGGGCAAAGGGGAAGGGAATGAAGAAATTTACCTTTCCCCCTTACCCTTTAACCTTTTCCCAGGCGAAGCCCAAGACTACGCTGTTACTAACTCTGCTCTCTCCAGCAGCCGTTGCAATTTATCGCCAGTTAGCTGTTCTAACGGCTGCTCTAAAAAATATTCATCAAAAATGGATTTACTATCAGTAGACACGTCCACCATCGATAATGAGCGCACTGCATCATAGACCGAGTTAGAATACTGCTGCTGACCTGAATAACGCCTCTTCACCCACCAGTTACCGTTAGTGCATCCGACTTGCCCCAGCTTTACGCCGTTGTTGTTGTAAATGCCATCATCGAGAATTTCAAACCCACAATTCTGGCACTCGTTGAAGATATGCGCCATGATTTGGTTTTCAGTCGTGGGGGGTGTTGCTTCTTTTTCCTGCACAGGTAATGAACCGTCTTTATAGTGAGTGCAGATGAAGCGATCGCAACGCATTAAAGTATTGGCACGAAATAATTCTTTATCATTGATCATGACTACCCAGCGTTGGGTTAGGTGGTTGTCGTCATGGCTGATGCTGGCTATCAGTTTGTCATCAGCGTAATATTCGTGAAGGTCAAACGAGATTTCGACTATTGTGAGGGGTTCGGGAGCTACGGCTTGGGCTTGGTTGTCGGGGGCAGCAGGGGTGAGTTTCTGAATCTTGCTTGCCTGATATTTAGCGATCGCACTAATCCAAGAATCCTTACAGCGTTTGTCGCTTACTTCGACTGTGCAGGCGATTTCGCTGTAGATTTGCTTGAGTCGGGCAATCGATTTCAGTTGCAGCTGTTGTTGGCTGTAGATAATGTAAGTCATAATAAATCAGTTCCTAACGGGACAGAAAGCGCTTCAGATTGACCGTCGGTAGCGCTTTCTTTATTCACATGGTAGCACTACTTTAATGCTACTACAACATCTTTTTGCCTCAAAGTAGCGTTACCCTCGTGCTACAATGGAGGAAGTATAGTTTTGGAGTAGTGCTATGGTGTTGTCGGTGGTTACAGCCAAAAAGCGAATATCGCTTTATTTGGACGAAGCATTAAAGTCTGACTTAGAACGGCTAGCTAAGATTAGGAAGCGTTCTCTGTCAAATTTAATAGAAGTCCTTTGCGAAGAAGAGTTGGAGCGTGCCAGGAATAATGGAGAGTTAAAGGATGCTTGACCTCAAGCCATTAACTTCCGCGCTATTTTCAGTGACTCTACAGAAGCGCTCGCTTAGGGGTTCAGTTGAGGTTCTGGCGGTAGAAGCTGAAATTAGCCGCTCTTAAGCGTTTGTAGCCCTGACTACAGCCATAATTTTGTAAGCCAGTCTGAGCAAATACCCTTAATAAGGGTGAAATCATGGCTAAACCATCCTCAAAGCCCAAAAAATCCACCTTCTCTTCATTCACTGACAGCACATCACCAGATAATCTTGCTCAAGAAGAAGACCCAGCTACAGCAACAATTACCGTCACTGCCGTCGAAGTTTCAGAATTAACCGAGCAGGAAATTAGCGATCGCTTGCATTTAGAACGCAAGGTGGAACGTGCATTTTTTGAGGCAGGCAAGGCATTGGCTCAGTTGCGCGATCGCAGGTTATACAGATCCACTCATCGCACATTTGAGGAGTATTGTCGTGATAGATTTGGATACACACATCGCCGAGTCAATTATCTAATAGCTGCTTCTGTAGTATTTGACAACATAGTGACGGGAACAAATTGTTCCCAAAATGAGGAAGTGGATGAAACGGGAACAAATTGTTCCCAAAACGAGGAAGTGGATGAAATGGGAACAAATTGTTCCCAAAATGGGGAAGCAGATGAAACGGGAACAAATTGTTCCCAAAACGAGGAAGTAGACAAAAATCGACCTAACCCCTCACGAATCCTGCCAAATAATGAAGGACAAGTGCGCCCTTTGGCAAAGCTAGAACCCCAGCAGCAGGTTAAAGTTTGGCAACGGGCAGTACAGGAGGCTGGCGGTAAAGTTCCCAGTGCCAGGATCGTCACTGATGTGGTGCAGAAAATTATGGAACGTACCAGAATACCCAACACCTACCAAATCGGCGAAGTGTGCCAAATCGTAGTCAAAGACAACCCGGAACTCAGAGGCAAGGGTGGGTGTTGGGGTATCGTTAACCATGTGGGCGAATTTAGCTGCACCGTCAGAACCTGGGATGGTGAGTATACGGTTGGGTTGCAGCACCTGAAATCGTACAACTACTTGCCTGCCGAGTGTGAGCAGATGCAGGTGATTTGCGATCGCATCAGTCGAGTGTATTCGGGTGCGTTGGAGGAGTCGGTGCAGAAGTTTTTGGAATCGTTGGGGAAGCTGAATCGTGCTTATTTGACAGATTTGGAAGAGAAAGTGTTGAGTCTTCTAGAGTTGGAAATCATACCATAATGCTGCAAGTGATTAATTTTTGGATTCAAGGGATTCTACAAAGTAGAATTTTGACTTGTGCATTTATACAGGTAGGGGTGAGATTTTGGTACTGATTATTAGGGAAATAGCAACTCTCGAACAAGTGGAGTTAATGCTGCAAACTTTGCGAGTTTACATTAAAGTGGCAGTAGATATAGAAAGAGGGATTTTAGCTGGAGGAGGAGAGAAACACGCTTTCTGTGAAGCAGCATTGCTCGAAGACGGTAGTAAACAGCGAGATATCTGGGGTGCGGATTGGACTCCCTTTGACCAATCGATAGCTTATGAATCGATTATTAACATTCGCCCCAGCCAAAATAATCGCTCAATGTTAATTCAAGATCCAGCCATTCAAGAACGTGTTAAAAAAATAACTCAGGAGCTAATTGGTGGATATGAACCAGAATTTAGATGAAAAACAAGCACGGTTTCAAGGCGAAAATACATCACATCGCTTAGGGCATATAGCTTCTAATTTAGCTAGGCTGAGAACATTTTGTGACACTGCTTACCCTGAAGCGGTCAAAAGTGTTGCAGATGAAACTATGTGTTTTATCGAATGGACAGCAGCAGAAATTGAATCTGAGTATGCCGAAGAATTGGTTAACATTCAAATCCAACTAGCACGTTGGAAATTAAAATTTGATAGTCTTTGGTCTAATAAGAGCGAACGTAAAAATATGTCCGAGCAAGCTAGTACTTGGTCAGCGCGAGTATTAGATATGTCAGGGTTGCTGTCTGAATCTATCTAAAACTTTAATCATTGCGGTATTCTAGATTTTGTAAAAAATATGAGCAATCCCTTATAGTTTCTGGACAAATAATTCATTTTAGATATGGCACTTGTTGAAAGTTTTTTTGAGTTGCCCACCTCTCAATTAAGGTTGTTGCGATTAGGTGTTGGTAATTGAAGCACCTCAGAAAAACGTGAATACTTAACCGCATCAGTCGGAGGATAATCTGCTGACACTGCAATCAACCCAATTTTAAGCTCCTCGAAATAAATCACGCCCCCGATACGCCGTTCAACTTGAAAAGGGCCATGAAATAAACCATACTCTGCAATGTAGATCAGGAGAAAGTCAGTAATCTTTACTATCCTACCAAACATTTGCTCACAAGTTTTTTGGACGATACCATCTAAGTATTCATTATAAGCAGGCTCTCCCAGATCAGTAAATTCTGCATGATCCGCAAAATGATCCATGTAAAACAACCAGATATTGGACAAGTCTGGTTCTGAGGTGAGTTTTTGCCTCAGTTCCTGAAATTGGTCGATGTTCATAGTCTGGATATTGATGAGGTGGGACGAGCAGACAGCACTGTAATAAATTTACCATCAGTGATAAATTGTTGATTAACGAAGCCAAAGATAAAATCAGTCAGGTGCGATCACTATTTGTAACGCTCCATTTAAATTTGCTAGCACATTTGAAGTCATGTTGCAAAAATAATGTATGTGATCCAGTTTTGACTTCAAGCGGCTGTAGAATAGCAAATAAAAGCAATCTTTGGTTTAATATTTCCGCTCTTACTTGTTTGTAGAAAGTAGTAATTTATGACAGAAACACAACAAGAAGAAATCATAAATTTACGGGCATTGAATTTAACACCCAAACAGATAGCCCGAAAATTGGGTATTAAAGTGTCAGAAGTGAATGCAGCGATTCAAAATCAAGCACAACAGACTACATTAGATAGATTGACAAAAGGAGAGCTAGACCCTGTATATCAGTGTTTAGCAAGCGAGAGTCTTATCCAATTGTTACCGAAAATCCCGCCAGAAAACAGCATCAAAAATCTACTGACAAAAATCTTACCTGTAAAAAACAATGACGATATCGATCGCGGTTTAGGATTGGTAGTTATTGCAAGAGTTGCTCGATACAATCAAATCACGGTCTGTAGCTACCTTTTAGATATATGGTGCTTAGGTGTTAAAGATACCATATCACCACGTACAGTAGACAGGATAAAATTTAAAGAATTTACAGAATCACTATTCGAGCCATTTCCCGGAAAACCACAAGAGGTTCCCCTTGAAGTAGCCCAAGGGATGATATTTAGTGCTTGCGAATATGCAGAAAGCTTAGGGTTTCAACCACACAAAGATTTTGAAAAATCGCGTTCGCACATTGGAGAATGGGATGGGAGAATACGTATAGAATGTGGTCGTGACGGGAAACCTTTTTATGTTAACGGCCCGCACGATAACCCGAAAAAAATCATGGAAACATTGAAGAGAAGCAGGGGTGAAGGTAATTTTGATTTTCTAATTGGTTCAGATCCTATTGAAAAGAATTTTTGGTAAATGCAATTAATTTGATTTTCTGGTGCGTTATTAAGATGTCATCCAGGTTGGAAATACTCTGTTACTTCTTCGGGGAGTAATAGAGTGGGATTACACTTGATTTGCTTTCGCGTATTCAAATATTTGAATACGCAAAAGTTTAAAGCCTAGTCTAATTTGGCACCTGGATGACCATTCTCAACAACAAAGGAAGCGAAAGTGTATACAGGCGCATCTGGACGACTCACAGTTGTAACAATACGCAGGTCAGTCTGCCAACGCTCATAGTTAAGGTTGACTCGGAAGTAACCTCGGCGATCGCCATCAAAGAACTTAATGTGTGGATTTTCTGGAATCTTCGGGCCGTAGTAGGGGCCATAGACATTGGCATCACCATTGCTAGTAATTGAGGGAGTGACAAACTCCGTAGCCACCGTTGGAGAGTTAGAAGCCTTGAAGTCAAGCTTGAGGTCATTAACAAATGTAGAATGCCAATCCCCAGTAATCACCACTGGGTTAGAAATCTGGCGGCTGGCGATGTGACTTAAAACACGATTACGTGCAAGGGGATATCCATCCCATGAGTCGTTCCAAAAGATTTCGCCTGGGCCAATTTTATGATCTAGCTCTGCCATCAGCACCTGTTGAGCAAGTATGTTCCAACGTGCTTGAGAACGATCAAGACCATCCAGCAGCCAGCGCTCCTGTTGAGTACCGAGCATGGTTTTAAATGGATCTAGCGCTGCTGGGCAACGAGGTGTTTCACCGTCACCGCATGGCTGATCGCTCCGATACTGGCGGCTATCAAGTACGTTAAACTCCGCCAGATTACCAAAAGTCAGCCGACGGTAAATAAGCATATCTGGCCCCTGTGGTAGGGAAAATTCTCGCAGTGGCTGATGCTCATAATAAGCCTGATAAGCAGCAGCACGCCTTTTGAGAAACTGTTCGACCGGATCGTTGTTTTCGGAAATGTCATCTGTATAGTCATTTTCAACTTCGTGGTCGTCCCAGGTGACTGTAAAAGGAAATAAGGCGTGAGCTTTTTGTAAATCCGGGTCAGTTTTATATAGAGCATATCGAAGGCGGTATTGCTCCAGCGTATTCGTTTCTTTTCTAAACTCTTCAGGTAAAGAAATGTTGCGTACACCACCTGTAGCAGGGATGCCGTATTCGTAAATATAATCACCCAAGTGAAAAACCAAATCTAAATCTTCTTCAGCTAGGCGACGATAAGCAGAATAGAAACCATCCTCCCATTTTTGGCAAGTAACAAATGCAAAGTTGAGTTGATTCAACCTAGTGCCAATCGCTGGAGCAGTACGGGTACGACCAATTGGACTATCTTCATTACCCACTTTAAACTGATACCAGTACCAACGGTTAGGCTGTAAACCACGTACATTTACATGAACAGAATGTGCTAATTCGGGAGTTGCCAATGCCACGCCCCGTAGCACAACTTGTCTCATGTTTTCATCCAAAGCAACTTGCCACCGTACTGGTACATTAAATGGCGGCATACCGCCACCATTTAAGGGATCTGGAGCCAGCCGCGTCCATAGCACTACACTATCTGGTAAGGGATCGCCAGAAGCAACACCAAGGCTGAAGGGATAGGCAGAGAATCTTGAGAGTGCAACAACTTTATGAGTCCAAAGACTAGCAATGACGCTTGCGGTGAATGTACTGGCACCGAGCAGAAAGCGTCGCCGCTTTGCCTTAGTGGATAGCAAGCCCTGGAAATGTATATGCTCCATAAAAGTCCTTGTTGAGATTTATACAATAAAAGGGAATAAAAAACCTAAATAATAACCATCTAGTTATTAACAAGATTAATTACCAAATTGGGTTTAATTAGGGCTTAAGAAGTTATTAATATTGCAATAATTTATTCACAATCCACAATCAGCCAGTGAACAAGTGGATGAGTGCAAACAGCCACAGTTATGCTTTTTTTATCAGAGATGGGAATGCCTATTATTTCAAGCATTTTTGCCATTTATAAAATTGGGGACTAACGCCGTTTACGGGGCAAGTGATACCTGCATTAGGCTATGACGGAGCAGTTATCTGTTACATCCAAAATTTACGTTGCAATTGACTCTGAGAAAATTTCATTCAACTAGAAAGGTGGAATTATGCCTAAACCTGGATTTCTCACCACATCTCATTAATTAAATAAGTAATGAGTAATAAGTAATAAGTAATGAGTAATAAGTAAGATTCTTTACTCATTACTCATTACTCATTACTTATTACTTCACTTGCGAAGGGATCAGGGGAGCTTGTGAGAAATGCGGGCTAAACCACCTTCTAATCGCAAAAAAGCCACCTCTGCCGCATCTACCGATTCAACTTCAGCAGCTAACTCTGCAAATGAGGATATCTCCCAGCAAGAAGATCCAGGTTCAGCAACAATTACGGTTACTGCTGTTGAAGTTCCAGAGTTGACAGAAGAAGAACAGCGCGATAAGCCTGACGGCATGGCTACGCTTACCGCTTACACTTGGAGAGAAAAGTGGAGAAAGCGGTTTTTGAAGCAGGGAAGGCGCTGATGGAATTGCGCGATCGCAGGCTTTACCGTTCCACCCACAGCACTTTCGAGGCTTATCGCATCAGTCGGTTACGGGAAAACGAGAACTTGGAAGATGCCCCAAGTGCTGTGCTGAAGCATCTGGGGGAGTTGAAGCGATCGCCTGTTACTGAATCGGTGTTCTAGTAGTTCGCTTTCGTGACGAAAGCGGGGTAAAGGGGAAGGGGGAAAGGGTTTAAATCCCTTGATACCTTTTTCCTTTCTCCTTTCCCCAGCCCTCACAAGCGCATTTTTGGGTTGGCAGACTACTAGGGGTTGGAGTGGCTCATGAAGCAGAGCGAAAGCAACGTCGGCGCAACATAAAACCAGATCCAATTAAGCCAATGCTAACTAGCGTCCCTACTCCGGTTTCCGGTTCTGGAACAACCTTAATAGTTCCAGTAACTAAAGCCTGCCCTCTTATGGGATCGTTTGGATTTGGACTGATTGTGTCGTTCTCAAAAAAGTCTAGTATGCCAGTAGCACCTGTGAATATACCCTCACCGCCAGTGATAATCAAAGAACCAGAGCCAGACCCTCTGAGGTTTACAAAGTCAATTAAAGCGGTGGCAGTAGCCGTTCCAGATACCTTGTTAGCACCGCTACCACTGAATTCAATAAAGCCTTCTGGGAAGCCCTCTAAGCCGATTGCTGTTGGATCGGTGTTAAAGGTGAACAAACCAGTAGAGAAGTCAGTTAGGGCGTAAACTAAACCGTTATATTCGGTGAGTCCGTATGCTGCATCAGTACTTACAGCCCGTTCAATTGCCCGTGAAAACTTCTCGTTAATCGGCTCAACAGCGATTGTTACGTCGTAGTTACCACTAAATGGGAACAGAGTCTGTGCGAGCGCCTTCTCGTTGCCCGAAGCAAAACTCAGTAAAGTCAAAGCTGCTGGAACAACCCATGCAGCGTAAGAGCGAAGTACCGTTAGCATTGTTTGATATTACCTATGTTCAAGGGAATACTTATGTAAAAAAAATTACTTTCTGGATTGCCGAAAATAGTATACAGCACATTAGATTACAGCGACAATGAAAAAATTGTCGCTCCGCTTGATGTATTTTTAGAAACTATATTAAATGGACTGCGCCATTTCAAAATTAAGTTCAATTCCAACTCTTGTCGTGCGCGTTGGTGAACTGGAGCATCCTACCAAAAGCTGTATTAACGGCTGTTGTCAACCCATAGCGATAATGTAAATCCTGGTAGCTGGCGATGTAATCTTTGCAATCATGAAACCCTTTCCACCGCTTGAAACTTGCAGCAAGTTCCCCCAACACATAGCACTAAAGGGACTGCTGAATCCAGAATAAAATGAAGTACAAACAAGCTTCATCTGGACAAGAAGCAGACATTCGATAGAATGACATTAGTACAAGCCTCAGAGGTAATGGGTCAATCGTGTCGCGTTAAATTTGACCAAGAAAGTCTTGTTTATCAAGTTTTAGACCGCAGTGTCTAAGAATGTCATTGTAAAAATTATTGATGCTCCAGGTTGGATGAACAATTTTTTAATTTTAAACTCCTTGATGTTACTTTCTCAAATACCAAATCCTGACCCAAAATTTCTCCAATTAAAAAATCAATTAGAAAACTTAGGATTTCATGTAATGATTGAGCTACCGCCAAAGCGAGGAGCTTACGGTTTATTAAGAGAAACTGATAAAAAAATTTGGATTAATCCAGTGGTATTTGATTTAAACATTGGGAATCAGGTTTTAATTCATGAATCTGTTCATGCTGCACAGGTATGTGCAGGAAAAGGAAAAATAAAAGTTTTAGGTTTAGACATTCAACCCAGCAATTATACACGACCGTTTTTTCTTCGCTATAGGAACGTACATCGTCAAGAGTTAGAGAGAGAAGCTTATGCTGTACAAAGTCATCCATTAAGCTTTGAACTAGCAATATCTCTTTTACAGAAGCATTGTAAATAAAACGATAATTATCTCAAAATTAAAATATCAAGGTTTCTGGTTCTCTGTCTATAATTACTTAATTTAGTTTTGGAGTTCTTTCTTCAATAACTGCTTCAAGCTTTTTCGACCTAGTACATACAGTACGGCAGGTTCTGGTTCACATCTGTGATAGGCTATGGAAAGTTCTGCTGATGTGAACTTTGGAATTCTTACTGGTCGCTCCTGTGGTAAGCCTTGTACAAAACCCTAGAAATCGCATGAAAGAAGCTCAAACTGTAGATTGGCTGTTTGACTACAGCAGATCCTCTTTTGAAACTCAACTGTGTTTACCCCTAAGTTCAAAGCCGCCACAGTAGTAGCCATGCATTGTTAATTTTCGTATGCTGCTTGATTGTTAGTCGTTTTCCCCTTATCCTACCCAAAAGGTAGTAATAGTAAAGTAAATTTCCTTTTCAAAGCAATACTTCAGGGTGATTTATGAACAAAGGCGAACTAGTGGATGCTGTAGCAGCAAAGACCAACATCACAAAAAAGCAAACCGATGAAATCATCAGTGCTTTTTTGTCAATCGTTACCGAGGCTGTAGCTGACGGGGAGAAGGTAACGCTCATAGGGTTTGGGTCATTTGAGCGGCGCGATCGCTCAGAACGTGAAGGGCGAAATCCTAAAACAAATGAGCCAATGACCATTCCAGCTACCAAAGTTCCTGCGTTTTCTGCTGGGAAGTTGTTTAAAGAAAAAGTAGCACCATAGATGCATTGCTTTACCACTAGCAGTCCAATCACTGCAAAGCCGTAGCCCTCGATGTTCTCAAAACAGCATAGGCAACGGCAAGGGGAATGTGAGTGTTGAATTGCAGATGTCACACAAACGCGCGATCGTGCTTCCCAGGCAACGCAAACAACCAAACATTAGAATTTGACTTTTTTGAAGAAATATTTAGCTAAACGATTGCTGTAACTGGGTTTTAGTTAAGATTACACCATTCCCAGATTGTAGGATAGATGCCAGCATTCGTTAGGACAAGAGCAACTGCTTTATCTTCGTTACAGCACTTTTGCCTACTATGAGGTACGCACACAGTTGCAAAAGTTAGGATAGGAAAGGGATATGGGTAAAATTGTGCTTCATAATAGCCAGAAGTGCTGTAATACATATAACTGTTATGATTTGAGTGATTTGCTCATCTCAAGTAAGTTATTCAAAGAGGAATGATGAACAAAAAATTTATTTTTCTAGTTTCAGCTTTTGGGCTAAGTGTACTTATAGGGGCCTGTCAGCCTGGTACAGAGTCTCCAACAACTGCACCAGCAGCACCATCACCCGTAGTGCCATCGGTAACTCCAGCTAGTCCTTAGTGCCATATATTACTAATATGCAGAACAACTGGAGTTCCCCTGGACAGATGAGAAAATTACATCACGTACAGCGTCATAATCACTATGAATTGCGGTAGGCTGTAACATAGCTTGGTTAAAATTGGTCTTAAAGTAGCCAGGCTCAACTAAAGATACTTTAATACTAAAATTACCCAATTTTAATTGAAAAATTTCCTAATGAAATTAACTCAAAAACTGGGCATTGCTACTGCTAGTCTTGTTCTAGGTTGCGCTGGCGTTGGTTTACGTTCTGCGGCACAGGTTTAGTAGAGTTATCTAAAATTACTACGAATGTATTTATTACTAAAGGAGAAAAACGTATGAAACTTGGCTCCTTCGCTTTATCGTTCATACAAATAGCATTATTGAGTTTGGGGTTAAATGTGGCAAAAGCAGATGCTGAAGTTACTTTTCCTTTTGAGGCTACTTACAATACAGAAAGTGTTTTTGAACCGATTCAGGATAATGTATTTAAATCAACTGTAACGGGTAAAAGTACTGATGCGCCTTATGGTTTGACTAATTTTCTAAGAATGAATTATATCGAAAGGGATGACAATACAGGAGTGGAATCAATAGTGAAAGATGCCACAGAGTTTGGTATAAATGGATTACCAATTCTTACTGAGACATTTTTGGGTAGCGGTGACGATAAATTATTTGCAAGCACTACTGGTACTGCTATACGTAACGTTGAAGATTTTACGGCATCGATTTCCGGCACTACAACTATTGTAGGTGGAGAAGGTAATTTTCAAGGTGCAACAGGAATTTTAACGCTTTCGGAGAAGGTAATTTTCAATCTGAATGCAACAACGGAACCTAGAACCACAGGTACAGTTGTCTTAAGTGGTTCCTTTACGGTTCCTCAAAAAGTTTCGGAAGCGGGAAATACTACAACATTGGTTGGTATAGGAATAATTAGTGCTAGTTTATTGTTGCGTCAACGCCGGAAAATAATTTCTAAATAATAAGATGTACCTGTTCAGTATGTTGAAAAAGTGCGTTCCTCTTTGAAGTCTGGCTAATTGAGAAATAACAATGTTGAGTTTTTGCGCTTATGACATCTTCTCAATCACCTCATCACTCATCTGAATTTGGTTTTTTCCGATATTACGTTTCAGCAAGAAAATACCTGCATCATGCGCTTGCTGACCACCAGCACTAAAGCAAGCATCCTCGATAATTACTGGTTCAATACCGCGCTCAAAAGAGTCAATTGCTGTCTTGAAAATACAGCTATCAGTTTCAACTCCACAAAGATATATTTTGCTGATTTGATTAATTAAAATAAAACTCGAAAAATTTTCCGTAAATGCAGAGTAATAAGGTTTATCAAAAATATTATGTATATATGGCTGAAGTTCATCAATAATGCTCGTTTCTGGTTCATGTATCAAGCTTGACCAATGAATTAGCTTCACATAATTACTGTCAGCAGTATTGATAAATTTTGTGAATTCAACGAGTTTACCAGCCTCTAAAAAACGCTCAATTAGATTAATGACAGTAGGAATAATATGTCTGCATTTCTCAGGCATAAAACCATTTTGCATATCTACTACAAGAAGTATTTCGCTCATTTGTGCCAGAATTTATTTAGATTAAGAGTTAAGACATTAAATAAAGCAATATTATAAAAGATGACATCCGCGACTTTGAGCTTCTTCCTTGGTGGCCCACAGAACGTGATTGCTGGTGATGGGGCAGTGTGTAAGGAAATCTGGGGATGGAGAAAGTAACGATTGCTAGACGGAGCGTAGTCATCGCCTCCCATCGATTCTTTCTCTTATTGCCGAAAGCCCTGCTGATGTGGGCAATTGGAGTGATGAGTAACGTGTTGTTTATTCAAGTTAATCAGGATAATATACCTCGATTAAGAATAGGAAACTTCAAATGAGAATTTTTGTTCCAGGCCGTCTTTGTTTGTTTGGAGAACACACTGACTGGGCAGGAGAATATCGCAGTGTTAATCCTCTTCTCGAAAAGGGCTACACCTTAATTGTTGGTACTAATCAAGGAATTTATGCCAATGTCTTACCAAATTCTACTGAATTAATTATTCGTGCTTCTCTCAATGATGGCAGGAGTTATGAACCGCTCAGATTAGCTATGGAATCTAATACTCTCAAGTCCGTAGCCGAAGAGGGAGGTTTTTTTAGTTATGCTGCTGGTACAGCTTATCAAATTCTGACTCACTATGGTGTTGGCGGACTTGAGGTTGATAATTATCTAACCGACTTACCCATCCAAAAGGGATTATCTTCGAGTGCTGCTTTTTGCGTTTTGATTGCTCGGTCTTTTAATCGTCTGTATGACTTGAAGATGACAATTCGTTCAGAAATGGAGTTTGCCTACAAAGGAGAAAGAACCACTCCTAGCCTTTGTGGTCGTATGGATCAGGCTTGTGCTTATGGAAATCGCCCAATATTGATGATATTTGATGGTGAAAAAATCGACCTACTCGAATTGAAAGTGAGTGAAGATTTGTTTTTTGTGATTGTCGATCTCGGCGGGAGCAAAAACACACAAGAAATACTAAGACGATTGAATCAGTGTTATCCTTTCGCTACTAATTCAATAGAGCAAAATGTCCAAAAATATTTTGGTTCTATTAGCTCTGAAATTACCCAGGCAGCAGTTGAAGCAATACAACTCGGAGATGCCCAACTTCTTGGAGCTTTAATGACAAAAGCCCAAGCGGAATTTGACCGATACGTAGTTCCGGCTTGTCCCGATCAATTAACTGCAAAAAATCTACATCTGCTTCTCGCTCATGAGCCACTTAAGCCTTATATCTTTGGAGGAAAAGGCGTAGGTTCTCAGGGGGATGGCACTGCACAACTGATAGTTAAAAATCAAGAGAGTCAAAGAAAAACTATCGAAATTATTAAGCGTGATTTTCCTCAAATGCAAGCGTTACAGTTAACTATCGCAAGCTAACAACTCCCATGATTAAGCAAGTGATGCTCAGGGACGAAAGTTGAGTTTCTTTAATATCTCAATGAGTGGAGGATGACTCACCATTCTCCTCAATCATCTTCCAATTACGTATCTGAGGCTGAAGTTCAGCAATTTCAGTCTCAGTTACTGACGGCAAATCACCACTATAAAGAACACAAGTTTTTTGTAGTAAAGCTTCCACTGTTTTTGCTCCTTCACGAGTCACAATTTCAATTAAGCGTTCAGTAAGACATCGTTCATTGTAAAACTGGGCTTAGTCATCTTCATCCATTAAGCGACAACGGCTTTGGGTCTTGCAAGCAAGTCGAGAAGAACGCTCTCGTACAATAGTCGCTAAATCTGGTCGTCCTGTTAGAAAAAGTCGCCAATCAGCCCAAATTCGATATAGGAAGTTGGCAATAGCACCGATAACTGGTAAGGAAGTTGCAGCATAGACCCAACCCATCCCCAGAATTTCGTAAATGCGATGGAAAACTTCAACATTTTTAACTAGCGTTCCGTCTGGCAACACAGCATGAATACGCCCCATTGCAGTTTCGTAGTTAACACCGCCATCTGCTTGGGGATTGTAGTCATCAGCTGCAATATCTACAAACGCCACTAGCCCTCGACCCGCATCCCGCTTTTTCAAAAAGTTAACCTCACGCAGACACAAGGGACATTGGCCGTCATACAGCAATTTGATTTTCCACGACGGCAAAGTGGATAAAGGCTGGTCTAGAGAGTTGTTACAACCGTAGGATTGGATTTGTGGTGAGGACATTTTGGCATCTTAACTAAGTTTATTTCCTTACATCAAGCGTAACGCCTCTGGAATTATAGGGTTTGGCCCATTCGAGCGACAGTCATGTTTAAAGGATTTAGTCGCTCAAAGAAGAAATCAGTGCTTAAAGAGAATGAACTGACCACAGGGATTGTTCAGCATCCAGTTACGGGACTTTGGCAGACATGG
>NZ_JAYGHE010000108.1:0-17620 GCF_034931145.1 Nostoc sp. UHCC 0252
GTTTGCTCTGATACAGGTCGCAATCTTGGCAGACCTTGGGCAACATTTCTCGTAGATGCTTACTCACGGCGATTGCTGGCAGTTTACCTAACGTTTGACTCACCCTCATATCGTTCTTGCTTAATGGTGCTAAGAATTTGTGTCAAGCGTCACGGCAGGCTTCCCCAAATTGTAGTGGTAGATAACGGTGCAGAGTTTCACAGCGTTTATTTTGAAACACTACTAGCTACTTTTGAATGTACAAAAAAGCAAAGACCCCCAGCCAAAGCTCGTTTTGGTTCGGTTTGCGAACGCCTATTTGGAACTGCCAATACTGAATTTGTTTATAACTTACGCGCTAATACACAAATAACTCGTAACGTCCGCCAAGTCACCAAGTCAGTTAACCCTAAAAATCTAGCTGTATGGACACTTGGTTTACTTTATGAATATCTTTGTGCTTGGGCTTACGAAGTTTATGATACAGACGAACACCCGGCATTTTTCCAGAGTCCGAGGGATGCGTTTGCTGCGGGTATGGCGATTGGAGGCAGTCGGGTTCACCGGATGATTCCTTACGATGAAAACTTTCAGATTCTTACCCTACCTACAACCTCAGAGAGGAAAGCAAAAGTTCAAGTTGGACGCGGCGTAAAAATTAACTACATCTACTACTGGTCTAATAGTTTCTGCGACCCCCAAATTGAAAATACCTCTGTGCAGATAAGATACGACCCGTTTAATATTGGTATCGCTTACGCCTTTGTTCGAGGACAGTGGGTACAGTGTATCTCTCAATATTATGCAGAACTCCAAGGCCGTTCAGAAAAAGAACTAAAGTTAGCTAGTATCGAGTTACGTAAACGCTCTTCAAATCATGCACAACAATCTAAAGTTTCGGCTAAGAATTTAGCAGAATTTTTAGCATCGGTAGAAGCTCAAGAAGCTCTATTAGAACAGCGTTCCTATGATGCAGAAGTTAAGGAAGTCTTCAGAGTAATTGAGGGCGGAATAGCGGCAACAAGCCGTAACGAACAACCAAAACTTATTCAAGTTCCTTTTAGCAATACCGATTCTCAAGCGGATGAAGATGAAGCGATCGTCCCAGAGACACTTGTAGTTTACGAGGAGTTTTCATTATGACACAAACTACTGGATTTCCGCTTGAACTCCTCAAACAACCTGCTTCAGAAAGGCTGGCACACTTTGAGAATTACACCGCAGGACATCCTCGACTTCAAGAAGTCGCTGAAATTCTTATGCGAACAATTGCCGAACCCGCAGGAGCTTCATTTATCTTTGTTTATGGCCCTAGCGGTATCGGTAAAACAACTTTGCGACTCCGCGCTGAAAAGAAATTAACAGAACTAGCATTACCTAAACTGGAAAGCGATCGCGCTCATGTTCCTGTTATTGGTATTGAAGCTATAGCCCCAGAATCGAGATACTTCAACTGGAAAGAATACTACACACGCGCCTTAATTGCCTTGGAAGAACCATTAATCGATCACAAGTTTGATTACGGTGTGCGTGGTATCTCTCGCAATAATTTTGGCAAAATTAATGTTGAGTCGAAAGTAGTTGCACCTGCTCTACGCAGAGCTTTAGAAAATGCTCTCATCCATCGTCATCCAGACGTATTTTTTGTAGATGAAGCACAACATTTTGGTAAGGTAGCAAGCGGATACAAGCTACAAGATCAATTAGACTGTCTCAAATCTTTAGCAAATATGACAGGCATCTTGCACTGTCTATTAGGAACATACGAACTACTGACATTCCGTAACTTGAGCGGTCAACTCTCACGTCGTAGTGTAGATATTCATTTCCGGCGTTATTGTGCTGACAATCGAGAGGATGTAGAAGCTTTCAAAAGTGTATTATTAACTTTCTCGCAGAAGATGCCACTTGCAGAAGCTCCAGATTTAGTTAGTCATTGGGAATATTTTTACGAACGTACTTTAGGATGTGTTGGTATCCTCAAAAACTGGCTCACACGCGCTCTCAAAGATGCTTTAGCAGAAGGGGCTAATACTGTCACGATCAAGCATCTAGAGCAACGTGCTTGGTCAATAGCTCAATGTAAAGGGATGTTGGTAGAAATTAAAGAAGGCGAAAACAAGTTATTAGAAACCAAAGCTCACCGAAATGAATTAAGAGAAGCTTTGGGATTAAAAGAAGAACCAGACCAAAATTCAGATATGTCCACCTTGGCTCAACCAGACATTGCTAAATCACCGAGCCAGAAAGCAGGCAAACGTAAACCAAAACGAGATACCATTGGAATTAACCAAAATGCTGGCTGAAGAACTAAATATATACGATTGTTGGAATTTAAAAAAGCCATTAATTCCACAACGTAGTCGTCTCTATCAACCTCAACCTGTAGGTCTTGGTACACCTTACATAGAGAGTTTAACAGGTTATATCGCACGGATAGCAGAGTTGCATGGAGTTCTTCCAGGGGTCTTGATGACTAGAGAAATTGCTCCCCTGGTTAATAAACTATATTTCCAGAATGGAGCTAATCGAGGTTTTCGTGAAATCTTTAACCGTAGTCAAGCATTAAACGGTATGGGAGAGATGGCAGCAGATTTAGTTCAAGTGTTGCAAAAATTGACGCTTAGAGATGACTTGCGTTTTTTAACCATGCTGTTTTGGTCTGACATTTTGACTCCGCGCAATTTATTTCGTACCAGAAAAGCTTGGTGTCCAATTTGTTATCAAGAGCGGCATCAAAATGGGCAGGTAGTTTATGAGCAATTGCTTTGGGCAATCAAGCTAATTACAATTTGCCCTCAACATCAAAAACCCTTGGTTGATTTTTGCCCTCACTGTAATCATGAATCACCTTTGTTAAACTGGCGCTCAAGACCTGGTTACTGTTCAAAGTGTGGAGAGTGGTTAGGCGCAAATCAATGCCTTAAGACATTTACAGATGGTGAAGCATCAATAAAATTAGAGTTGGAGTGGCAGTCTTGGACTGCTAATGTTGTAGGAGAGTTAATTTTAGCTGCTCAATGCTTTGAATCTGCCCCATCAAAAGAAAATATTACAAAATCATTAAATATAGTTATTGATAAAGTTGCAGAAAATAATGCAGCTGCATTTTCTCGTATTATTGGAGTACCAAAAAATAGTTTGTGGATGTGGCAGTCTACTAAAACCTTGCCAGAGCTAAATATACTTCTGAAGATTTGTTACGGATTAGAGATATCGTTGGTAGAATTTCTTACCCCAAAAAATCTAATCACTAAATCTTTTACAAAAATCTCGCAGAAGCACCTCCAACTTTCTCGCACACCAAGGGTATCTCCAAAATCTTTCGACCAATATCAAGTAAAAGATGCTTTATTAGCAATACTTGCAGGTAATGAAGAACCACCACCAACAATGGAAGAAGTTGGAAAGCGTTTAGGTCATCACAACAGAACTATTTCTAGACACTTTCCAGATTTGTGTAGTGCTATTTCTGCTAAATGTCGTAATTACAATAAAGCTTGCCGTCTCAAAAGCATAGAAAAACTTTGCAGCGAAGTTAGAGAGATTGTCCTTAGCCTTAATGCTCAGGGTGTGTATCCCACAGAAGGTCGTGTTTGTGAATTAATGCCAAATCCGGGGTGTTTTAGATATAAACAAGTCCGCGCTGCTTTTAATGATGCACGACGTGACTTTGTTTTGTAAGCTGTTATAGTTTTACCTATAACAGCTTACAAAACTGGAACCATAACCTTGCCACCCTTTATTGGAAGCATAAGCTTGCCGTTGCGGCAAAGTTATGGGTAAAGTCACAATATAATGTGCGAATGTACAACTTTTTTTAGTGGGCAGTACCAGACTCGAACTGATGACATCCTGCTTGTAAGGCAGGCGCTCTACCAACTGAGCTAACCGCCCTTTTGACTAATCCTTAATTAATATAACAGACTATTTTGCATTGCGCTAGTAGTTTTGGGAAAATCTTTTTTCTCTTATACTGGCTCAGTATTAAGTTATTCAGCACGGGCTAAAGCCCCGCTATCGCTAACAGGAATTAGGATGCCCTCTGGTCGAACGCACGATCGCATTACTATGTATGCTCTGCCATTAGTGGCGGGCGTTACTTTGTGGCAGACTCGCAGCAGCAATGCAACTTTGTTGGTTGCAGGCGGGTTTCTATTTGGAGGGCTGATGTTTGGCCCGGATTTAGATATCTATTCTGTGCAATTTCAACGCTGGGGTTTCTTGCGTTGGATTTGGCTACCTTATCAAAAAAGTCTGCGGCATCGTTCTTTTTTATCTCACGGGCCGATTATTGGCACAATTTTGCGGATACTTTATCTAGGGTGTTTGCTAGCTATCTTGGCAATTTTGGTTTTGACGATCGCCCAAAGGTTATGGAATCTGAGTTTTACTTGGCAAGACTTGGGACAAAGTGTGGTGCGATCGCTGGTAAATTACAATACTGAATATATTGCCCTATTTTTGGGGTTGGAACTCGGTGCAATGAGTCATTCTCTTAGCGATTGGAGTGGTTCGGCATACAAGCGCTTTCAAAAACAAGGGGTTCGGGGGTTGCTTCCTAGTAGCAAAGTAAAGAAGCGTAAAGTTACAATTCGCGGTAATCATCGAGCTACAGTTAGCAGAAAGAGCAACAAAGGACAAAGGACAAAGGACAAATGACAAATGACAAAGTTGATACTTTGGCGGCGTTGCAAGAATTGATTGAGATTGTAGCAAAATTGCGATCGCCTGATGGTGGTTGTCCGTGGGATTTGGCGCAAACTGCCGAAACGCTTACCCCTTATGTGATTGAAGAAGCTTATGAGGTGGTGGACGCAATTAAGAATGGGGATAAAAATGCGATCGCAGAAGAATTAGGCGATTTATTATTACAGGTAGTATTGCAAGCCCAAATAGCTAGCGAATCTGGGCAATTTTCTCTCAAAGAAATAACTCAGGGGATTTCCCAAAAGTTGATTCGCCGTCATCCTCATGTGTTTGGTGATGTGTCGGTAGCCAGTGTGGACGAGGTGCGGCAAAATTGGGAACAAATTAAAGCGGAGGAAAAAGGTGAAGCATCCCCAGAGGCGCAAAAACTTAGTGCTAAACTCGGTCGTTATGGGCGTACTCTTCCCCCGTTGACAGCAGCAATGAAGATTTCTCAAAAGGCTGCGGCCATTGGGTTTGAATGGGAAAATATTCAGGGCGTTTGGGATAAGTTTCATGAAGAATTAGGGGAGTTTCAACACGCTTTAGCTGAGGAAACACCTGAACGACAACAAGCAGAATTAGGCGATTTACTGTTTGCTGTTATTCAACTAGCGCGTTGGCATAATCTTGATCCCAGCGCTGGTTTGCAAGGCACTAATCAGCGATTTGTGCAGCGATTAGCAAAAATGGAGGCAGTTGTCGATCGCCCCCTTTCTGATTACAGTTTGGATGAGTTAGAAACTCTTTGGCAACAGGCAAAAGCTCAACTTGCTCAAGATTCTTTAGGAGAGAACCACTTATCATATAACGATTGATAAGTACCATTTTCTCTAAGATTTAGCAGGGCCTGATTAATTGGTTTGCGGTAAGGACTATTGTTAGGCAGTATGATTCCATAGCTTTCTTCACGTAAGATACTGCCAACAATCTGTACCTTTCCTTTACCTTCATTGGCAACATAAAAAAGCAGTACGGGTGCATCAAACACCACAGCATCAGCTTTTTTTGTTTGCAGAGCATTATAAGCTTCTTCGATCTTGTTAACTTCTAGAACTGAAATACGATGTTCTCGCAGGTATGTAGCTGCTGTACTACCCGCAGTTGTGGCCACTACCTTACCGGGTAAATCATCTACACTTCTGATATCGCCCTGAAGTTGTTGTACTGTCAATGAGGTAGTAGCGCTAGCTGTAAAATAGGCGGCAAAAAGTACTCCGATGAACATCCAGACAATACCTACTAGCCTTCCTACTACTCCCTTGGGCATTTCATCAGCTTGGGTTGCTAATGTAGCGGCTGACCACCAACAGGCTTTGAAAATGCCAGGAAAGTATGATTGCGGAATCATCCCATCTTTGTGATTGCGTTCAGATAACCAAATAATGTGGGCTGCTACGACAATTAGGACTAGGGCAACGCCTATTACCTGCAAGAGGCTAGTAGAAAAAAACAATTGGAAAATATTTGGAAACGTACTGTTGTTGCTCTCTGGGTTTCGTACCATAATTTGCAGTCCCCCAGTGAAAATGGGTAATGAGAAATCAAAATTTTCCTGGCGTTCGGCTGTAATCGAGATTGCTGCAATCCCTAAATTGGCTTTGTTGTCCTTAATAGCAGAAATCAGTTCCGGTACACTGGAATATTCCATAAATTTTGACTCTGCACCGATTTGGGTAGCGATGCTACGCCAGAGGTCGATACTGAACCCCGATAGCTCACCTTTGTTTGATAGTACAAAGGGCGGTATAACTCGTGTAGCTACTAATAACGATTGTTGAAGTTTTGGGGATTGTTGGGGTTCTGGTTTTTGGGCTAGTCCTGGGGATGCGATTAATAACAATGCCAGAATTCCACCTGCTAATCCTACGCAGGTATACAGAACTATGGAACGCCTGGTTTTATTTTTGCGGTTATGCCTGTCAAAATAACCAATCGGGTTTTTTCTTGCAGCTATAAGTTGGCGAAATTTAGTAGCGATCGCATTTATTCTCAGAATCATCTTAGGGTTCTATGCAAAATATATTTATGATGCCCACCCCAAATCAAATATCACGTTTACCATAACCCTAAAACTGAAACCTACATCAGATAAAGTTTCACAGGATAACTTGGCCTGTCCTGATACTACTGCTGTAACCATCAGGCCCCTCTTTAGCTAGAAAAAACTTGCTTAAATCTACCTATTATGTTTTTAGCCGCACAGCACTCTAGGTAGATGTATTTATCAATCGACCATCCTAGCATAGTAACGAGAGGTTAATGATAAGACAAACCTCTATCTTTTGAGCAATAGTTTTGAGTTCAGCTTTTAGCGTACAGTTGGATTTATTCTTGCTTGATGTTTACTGTCAGGTGCGCTTCTTAGTGGTAGCAAAGTGAGCAACATGAATGTAGACGGTTTTAGTAAGCAAATAGAGACGTTACGCTCACAAGTGACGAGATTATTGCAAAGTCCTGTGAGTGAGCCGTACTTACAACAAGAGCTGACAACAGAAGCTTTTGAAGAACTTCAAATCGCTTTAGAAGAACTTCAAATTGCCTCTGAGGAACTACAAGCAACACGGATGGCAGTAGAGAACGAGCGTCAGCGCTACCAAGAATTATTTGATTTTGCACCTGATGGTTATTTAGTGACTGATATTTATGGCACTATTCTTGAAGCGAATCAGGCTAGTACTATCTTACTCAATATATCACAGCGATTTTTGATTCGTAAACCGTTGGTTAGTTTTATTGGACAATCAGATCATCAAGCTTTTTTTAATTACCTAACTCAGTTGAAGCATCTCGACCGGGGCGGAGAATGGGAAGTGTGTTTACAACCACGGGAAAAAGTTTGTTTTGATGTTGCTTTGACTGTAGTTACTGTCCGTAATGAGGCAGGGAAGCCAGTTGCTCTGCGCTGGCTAATGCGTGATATTACTAAGCGTAGGTGCTTAGAGTTAGAGCGTGAGCAGTTATTTGTTCGTGAGCAAGCCGCCCGGATTGCAGCCGAAGCCGCAGAGAGGCGCTCTAATTTTTTGGCTGAAGCAAGCAGTGTACTAGCATCTTCTTTAGACTACCGCAATACTCTAACTAGCGTCGCCCACTTAGCAGTGCCTACTCTCGCCAATTGGTGTATTGTAGATGTCGTTGAAAATAATTCGGCAGCTTTCAGTAACCCAGTCATTGCTGCATCTGAACCGCAGAAAGAAACACTAATTCGAGAATTCCGACAACGCTATCCAATTCATCTGGATGCTGATTATGGACTACCGAAAGTTCTACGGACTGGTAAGCCAGAACTGGTTACAAACATTCTTGAGTCTCTGCCACAAAAAAATTTATGGAACGAGGAATATCTTAATTTACTGCAAGTTAAGTCTTATATGATCGTGCCATTAGTGGTGCGTAAACGCAAGCTAGGGACAATTGTATTTGCCTCTGCACAATTAGGACGCTATTACACTACTGTAGACCTAGCAATGGCTGAAGAACTTGCCCAACGCGCAGCGTCTGCTATTGAAAATGCCCAGCTTTATCGGCAAGCTCAAGAAGCTAACCGACTTAAAGACGAATTTTTAGCGATCGTCTCTCACGAACTTCGTACACCTCTCAACTCTATGTTGGGTTGGGTTCAAATCATCCGCCATCGAAAATTGGATGAGGCAATTATTTCTAAAGCACTGGCGACAATCGAGCGAAATGCAAAACTTCAGAGCAAACTGATTGAAGATATTCTCGATATTTCACGCATTGTACAAGGTAAAATCCGCCTAAATATTCGTAAAGTTGATCTTGTAATTGTAATTAACGCAGCGATTGAGGCTATATATCCCACATCTGAGATTAAAGAGATTCAAGTTGAGTCTAAGCTTGACTCGTCAGTAGGTGAGATTATAGGTGATGCAGAACGCCTTCAGCAAGTAGTCTGGAATTTGCTCTCTAATGCTGTCAAGTTCACACCTAGCGGAGGGCGAGTTGAAGTGTGTCTGGAGCAGGTAAACTCAAATGCTCAGATAACTGTCTCTGATACAGGTAAGGGAATTGGTGCTGATTTTCTACCTTATATATTTGAACGCTTCCGTCAAGCTGATAGCACAACTACTAGAGCAGATGATGGTTTGGGGCTAGGACTGGCAATTGTACACCACTTAGTAGAAATGCACTCAGGCAGAGTTTATGCAGTTAGTGAAGGGGAAGGACGGGGAGCAACATTTAAAGTGCTGTTACCTTTAATAAAATCGCAACCAGAGCATTTAATTAAAAAGGGTCAAGAAAAAGTCAATAACCTCTTAGTGCTTGATGGCTTGCGAATACTTCTTGTAGATGATAATACTGATACTCGTGAGTTAATTGCCTTTGTTCTTGAAGAGTCAGGAGCGCAGGTGACATCGGTTAGCTCAGTAGGTGAAGCCCTGGAAGCGCTAATTCGATTAAGACCCAATATTTTAGTAAGTGATATTGGAATGCCAGATGAAGACGGTTATTCGCTGATTCGCCAAGTGCGATCGCACGAAGCTCTTTCTGGGGAAAAAATTCCAGCTGTAGCACTAACGGCATTTGCTAGAGATGAAGAATGCAAGCTAGCTCTGGAAGCTGGATTTCAGCTTCATCTATCCAAGCCAATCGAGCCAGATAAGTTGGTGAGAGAAGTAGCGAACTTAGCCAAAGGCAGATAACAAGTTTTAATGTTGTTCAATCAGCAATTGCGTGGGTGTAGCTAGTCGTAATCGCCATACTCCATATTCTGAGTCGAATTGGAAATAAACTTCCCGTACAGAGGATTGCAAAAGTATTTACTTAGCGTCGCCCCAACTGTCTAAAATAAGACAGCATATCAAAACCTTTTAACTTTCTTAATTACGAATTACGAATTACGAACTACGAATTAATATGTCTCTTGCTCCTTGGCGAAGTGCGATCGCTCATGCACTCCATCGCAACCGCAGCCTTGTTTATGCCCGTTACCTCCAACTAGCAACAATGCAGCCCAATGGTCGCCCCGCTAATCGTACCCTAGTCTTTCGCGGCTTTCTAGAAGATACAAATCAGCTAAAATTTATCACCGATACCCGTAGCGCTAAAGCCGACCAGATACAGCAACAACCCTGGGCAGAAGTTTGCTGGTACTTGCCCAATACACGAGAACAATTCCGCATTAATGGCGATTTGACTCTGGTAAGCGGTGATGATTTTCATCAGGATTTACAACCAGCCCGGATCGCAATGTGGCAAGAATTAAGTGATGCGGCGCGTTTACAGTTTGCTTGGCCCCATCCTGGTAAATCCAGAATCCAAGAATTAGGAGCTTTTGAGCCACCAGCCCCCGATCCTATTAAGCCAGTACCTAATTTTTGTCTACTGCTACTCGATCCGATGCAAGTAGACCATTTAGAATTACGCGGCGAACCACAAAATCGATGGCTTTACTGCCGTAATGACCAGCAAAAGTGGTCTAGTGAAGCGATTAATCCGTGATTTGGTCAAGAGTCAAAAGATTGACCCTTAACCCTTAACCTTTAACTAAATGCCAGCACCATCTAGAAATTGCTGGATAGTCTTATCTTTGAGGTTGCACCAGCGAGTATCGTGGGTTGGCTCATCCTCTTTGGCGGCTAAACAACCCACTAAAACAGGAGTTTTTTCTGAAGAATTGTTGCGCTGAAGAGTTTGTATTTGTTCTTCCAACGCCTCAATTCTGTCAACTAAAGCACGAATTACTTGAGCTTCTGAATCTGGTAAGTTATTGTGTTCAAGAGGTGAAACCCGAACTCCAGAACGATACATAATGCGCCCAGGTACGCCTACCACAGTGCAGTCTGAAGGAACATCCCTTAGAACAACAGATCCAGCGCCAATACGAACATTATTACCAATTTGGATATTGCCCAGTACCTTAGCTCCAGCCCCAACTACGACATTTTCACCTACAGTTGGATGGCGCTTACCACATTCTTTACCAGTACCTCCAAGGGTGACACCTTGATAAATTAGGGCATAATCTCCCACGATCGCAGTTTCACCAATTACTACACCCATTCCGTGGTCAATAAACACACTTTTTCCAATTGCTGCGCCAGGGTGGATTTCAATTCCAGTCAAAAACCGAGCCAAGTGAGAAATCAGGCGAGGAATAAAGGGAAGACCGACAGTATACAGCCAGTGAGCCAGCCTATGGAATAGCAGGGCTTGCAAACCAGGGTAACAAAATAAAACTTCCAACCAGTTACGAGCAGCTGGGTCACGTTCAAATATGATACGAAAGTCAGCACGCAGTATAGATAGCACGAGATAGCACCCTCGGAAAGCACAACAAGCTACTCTCCCATATTATCCTTTCAGGTGTTAGACGTAAAAATTGGGAATTGGGAATTGGGCATGAATTCTTCCCAATACACAATACCTAACTCCTAACTCCCCACTTCACTGCTGTTCTACTGTCAGAGTGTAATCGCGCTTGTTGCCAGAATTAAATGTACCTACCCAAATCCGATAAGTGCCACTTTTCCAGTTGCGATCGCTAACGCTAGCATCTTTTCTTTTGCCAGTGTCATCGCCGCAACGAATCATATTTTGATCTGGCCCTTGAATCAGTAGAGTGGTGTCAGTATTGTTGCTATCAACTTGGATGGTTAGCTGGGAAAAATCCTTTTCCAAAACCATAATGTGATCTGGATTAGGATCGGCAAAACCAATACAGGCTTTTTGATTGCGATCGCGGTTACTGATGGCAGACAATGAATAAGAGCCACCTGTAAATCCCTGCACTGTTCCTTGTGGTGGCTGAAAGTTTGTTGATAATCTAAAAGTGCCAAAATTGGCTGTTTGTGCGATTACAGGAGTAGCTGTTATGGTGGCAAGTATAGCCAACAACCAGCCACCGCTAAACTGAAGTCGGGGGCGACAGTATTTCATAGTAGCCCTCCAACAGGCTGTTAAATTAGTGATGATATATACATATTCTAATAAAAAAAATCCAGTGAAATTTCCGTTGGTTGTGCCACATTAAAATGTGCCACAATCGAAGGTTTTTAAAGTAAACAGCTAATTGCTAGGCTGCCATTGATATCAACAGCAACTACAATTCCTCAATTTTTAATTTGGATGTGATTACGCAGGGTTTTCTTTAGGAGAGAAAACCCTTGATGGATGATTTAAATAGTAATACCAATTTGAAAAAAGAATGCGACAGATGGGTAGGGACACAACATTGTTGTGCCCTTACGAATAATTGATGTGTCGCTTGGTATAAATATTACAAGATATCAAAAGGCAGAAGGTTAAATAATTTTGAACCTTCTGCATTTGGGTGCATCCCAGTTTTTATTTTGCCCTGACAAAATAACAGGACTTACGCAAAATAATGGAAAAACGAACCGCAAAGGCGCAAAGGACACGAAGGAATGAGAGTTTCAGAGAGTTATTGCGTAAGTCCTAAATAACTGTCATTGCGTTCGCGCAGGGTCTCGTAGAGAGGAGGAACGACGAAGCAATCGCATGAGCTAACTCTTTGTTAGAGATTTTGCGATTGCTTTGCTTCGCTCGCAATGACATACAAAAAAGTGGGATGCTCCCTCCGCACATGAGATTGCGTTAAAATCTCAGGAATTCTTGAGTTGGAAGAAAACGCCACCTTTGAGCGATCGCGTGTCAGTTCCATAACTGCTGACTGTAAGCGATCGCAAATTATCAAAAAATGGTTTCCCTAAAACTTCCGCTAGCTTGAGAATCGGTACTTGACGCTCTAACAAATTCTGGCTCTTTGTCCAGTCAAGATATATATAGCCTTGGTTTGGTAGGGGAATCGTAGCAATACTATCTTGGAAATTGGGATTATCAATTAAGGAATTATCCTTAATTGTGAGAATTTCATTCATCGTTTCCAAGTCAGAAGTGAAAATTTCGTAATTTCCTAAATTTGTATGCAATCCCCGCACTTTTGTTTCAATGCTGAAAGATGCTCCCTCTTTAGCATCATTTTTTTTAGTAGCCGTAGTTAACTCTGTCCAAGCAGAGATTTTTTGCTGATCTATAGTCAGGGGATTAATGCTGAGTCCATTGGATGATGCGATCGCATCTAATCGAGCAATACCTGGTTCTACACTCTCAGATTTTTCCACTACAAAAATCCAATGAGGAGTTGTTTCATCTTGCTTAGGTAACAATGCGATCGCATATTCTCCTTGTATCCAACTGAAAATATCCTCTGGTAAGTTTATTCCCCAGCGTTTTTGAACATCTACTAAAGGTTTGGCTAATCGAGAAACCACATCTTCCCCAGAACCATATATAGTAGCTGTTGCTTGTCTCCAGAGTTTGGCTAAATCGCTGTCAGCCAAATTGCTCAAATTTGAGCCGGAAATTGCCAAACCTGCGGATGCTGGAACATACTGCAATGCTCCCACAGGTTTAGATAGTGGTGCAGATGGAGTGAGAATTTCTGATGAAGTCAAAAATGTTGTTTCAGCTACCAACCCTTTGGGATTCAACGCCAGAGAAATAATCTCACTGTTATAAAGTTGTTCTGACAATTCCAAGCCTTGCCATTTTGCCACAACAGGAAGATTCAAGAACGCTACAGCTAAACCCCCTTTGGGTAGTTCTTTTGTAGCTTTTTGGTATTCGGGGGAGCTAGTCAAATTCAAATCCGGCGCTTGGACGTTATTGATCGCATCTTTCAACACTTTCGGATCGTTGGCAAACAATACAAAGCCTTCACCAACAACTGCACCTGAAAGTAAATCCTTCTCTGGTTGAGAATTGTCAGTAATCAGTTTTACGCCTTTATATTGTTCAACAGCTAAGGTTGCTCCAGATAAAGCTCGTTTAGAAAACAACAACTCGACAAACTCGCGGCTTTTCTCCGGTTGCTTGGTTGCTAATGCTAACAGATACCCTGGTTGCTGGCCGTTTTCCGAGTCTCGATCAATATCTAAGGTGGTGATAGCTAATGTAATTTCATTCCCTAACCAGGGTTGAACGTCTTGTTTATAATCTATGCCACTCTTGGCAAATAAACTGGTTTTGAGTTTAGATAGTTCCTCTTCGCGTTCCAACGCCTGCAACCGGTCGGGATTCGTTAGCAATGAAACCATTGCTGGGGAAAGTTTTGATACGAATATGGCTGCACCAGGCTCAGAGGTAGAAGCAATCAGGTTAGCCGGACTTTTGGCGAAAAACCAGTAAAAGCCAGCGATCGCAATTAGCAGTGCGATCGCACCTGCTACGATAAAACCAATCAATGAACGTTGACTATTCACATTAAACCTTTAAAAAAGACGGTTTACAGCCATTTAAGCAGAAAGCCTAGCAGAATTTATCAGCCTTCTTGAGAATGGATACTCATGCAAAGGCAGAGATTTTCTGTCACCATAAATAAGATTAGGACTGTTTATAGGGAATTCTTTTAGTCAACCCATGAACCAGATTAGTGTAGAAGAACTGGCACAACGTCTATCCTCTGGTGATGGAAGTATACAGCTAGTGGATGTCCGAGAACCAGAAGAATTGGCGATCGCTAGCATTGAAGGTTTTGTAAACCTACCCTTAAGTCAATTTACCGAATGGGGAGATGAAGTACCTACCCTCTTCAATCCCCAAGCTGAAACCCTTGTTTTATGCCATCACGGTATTCGCTCTGCCCAGATGTGCCAGTGGTTAATTGCTCAAGGTTTTACAAATGTGCAAAATATTTCGGGTGGTATTGATGCTTACTCTGTCTTAGTAGACCATTCAATTCCTCAGTATTAGCTTGCGTTTAGGTGCATTACTCAGATGGAACTCAATTCCATCTGGCTTTTGCTATTGTGAAAATAGCACCAAATTAGTTTAGGCACTCGCCAGAAAAGTTTGTAACTTTCTCCACTAGCTACATAACTTATCGAACTTTTCGACCCCAATCTTAGCTGCAATAGCCGCAAAAATACGTATACAACAATACTTTTATCAGTGTAGAATCATGCAAAAATAAGACGAAAAAGGATGTTGTAAATTCAAACTCTCAGCTTGTGATGCAAAGCCTAGATTCTATTTAGAGCGCACTTTTAAAGAATTACATGAACCTTAAAATTAATTGTCACAATAAAATTGTATAATTTGTTATCTTAATAAATTATTAATATTCTTTTTTTCAATCAAATCCAGGAATTTTTCCAGACTTTGATTAAAATTTGCCTCTAGCAAAACATATCCTATGGAAGTCCAGTTAACAAATCGGCAACAACATATACTTTGGGCAACGGTACGTCACTACATTGCTACGGCAGAGCCTGTTGGTTCAAAGGCTTTGGTCGAGGAGTACGATCTGGGTGTAAGTTCAGCCACAATTCGCAATGTGATGGGCGTTTTAGAAAAATCTGGATTACTCTACCAACCGCACGCTTCTGCTGGACGAGTACCTTCAGATTCAGGCTATCGCATTTATGTTGACCAGCTAATTACACCTTCTCTGCGTTCGCGCAGCGTCCCACAGGGAAGTGGCACGGAAGCTTTAGGGCGAGAAGTAGAAGTAGCACTGCACAAGCATTTTCAGTGGGAAGATCGGAGTTTAGAAACCCTACTGCAAGGAGCCGCACAAATTTTAGCAACCTTGAGTGGTTGTATTAGCTTGATTACGATGCCGCAAACCACAGCAGCGCTATTGCGACATCTGCAATTAGTGCAAATTGAAGCGGGGCGGATCATGTTAATTGTTGTTACCGATGGTTACGAGACACATTCCAAGGTAATGGATTTGTCGCCAATACCAGAGGAAACACAACGGGATGCGGAGGTAATCGATCGCGAGTTGCAAATTGTTTCTAACTTTTTGAATACTCACTTGCGGGGGCGAAGTCTGTTGGAACTAGCCAACCTCGACTGGAGCGAACTAGATCAGGAGTTCCAACGCTACGGGGAATTCTTAAAAATTTCAGTTGCCGAATTGACTCGTCGTACTCATGCGCCGACTGCAACACAAATTATGGTTAGGGGTGTGTCAGAAGTTTTGCGCCAGCCGGAATTTTCCCAATTACAGCAGGTACAAACGATTATCCACCTGCTGGAAGAAGAACAAGACCAACTATGGCGATTAATATTTGAAGAACCAGAGCTTGAGGATGTGGGTAAGTCAAAAGTAACGGTTCGCATTGGTGCAGAAAATCCATTAGAACCGATCCGCACCTGTACTTTAATTTCTTCCAACTATCGCCGAGGTTCAATACCAGTAGGAAGTGTAGGAGTTTTGGGGCCAACGCGCCTAAATTATGAAAGTGCGATCGCAGTTGTAGCATCTGCTGCTGATTACCTCTCAGAAGCCTTCAGTTATTTCAACCCTTAAGGTAAGGTTTAGGGATCAGCTGCTACGAGTTTAGACGAATGAATAATGCGATCGCAGGTAGATAGCCCAATTTGTAGTGGCAAAATTAATAATTAATCCTACTTAAATCTTTCATGGTTAGAAAAATCGCCTTTGGTTTCCTATGGTTAGGATTCACCATCTATGCTTTTTTCCTCGCTCCTCCTGAGCAACCCGGCACATTCGAGTTAATTAAAAACCTTTCTACTGTCCAATGGCAAGGTGTTAACCCGTTAGTGATAGCACTATTCAACCTCATGGGTATCTGGCCTCTCATCTACAGCGCAGTAGTGTTTATTGATGGTAGAGGGCAAAAAATACCTGCTTGGCTATTTACTACTGCCTCTTTCGGAGTCGGCATATTTGCCTTGTTACCCTACTTAACCCTTAGAGAACCAAATAATCAGTTTATTGGTAAAAAAAATATCTTACTCAAGCTGCTAGATTCTCGTGTGACTGGGATTGTGTTGACTGTAGCTACAGTTCTTTTAGTTTCCTACGGTTTAAAAGCAGGAGATTGGGGCAATTTTGTGCAACAGTGGCAAACAAACCGCTTTATCAATGTAATGAGTTTAGATTTTTCCCTACTTAGCCTCTTATTTCCAGCTTTGCTAGGGGATGATATGGCGCGTCGCAGTTGGAAAAATCCACAGATATTCTGGTTAATAGCGTTGATACCGCTATTCGGGCCATTGATTTATTTGTGTGTGCGTCCACCTTTACCAGAAGTGGGCGTAGAGGCGATACCCAGTCAGCAGCCAGCTGCAAATTAAAGTAAAGCTAAGGGCAGCGTTCTACAAAAAGGGGGATTTAGACGCAAAAAATCCGAATTATAAATTAGTAATTATGTTAAATGCACACCATCTAAAGATGATGACTAGAAAAGTTGCATTGTGGTTACTATGGCTTGGATTTATCGCCTATATATTACTATTAGCACCGCCCCTGCATTTACAGCAAACCCTAATCCTGCTGAAAAATATATTTACTCTTCAGTGGCTTGCCATAAATCCAATTATTCTTTCCTTATTTTCTCTAGTGGGCATCTGGCTACTAATTTACAGTGGTCTGTTGTTCATTGATGGCAGAATGCAACGGATTCCTTTTTGGCCTTTTGCCTTGGCATCAGTAGGATCAGGCGTGCTTGGTCTGTTACCATATTTGGCTTTTCGTGAACCAAATCAAGAATTTTCTGGACAAAAGGATACTTTTTTACGGCTGCTGGATTCTCGTTTTTTTGGTATTGCTTTGAGTTTAAGCACTGTTGGCTTGCTGTCCTATGCTTTTGCCTTCGGTGACTGGGGAGATTTTGTGCAACAATTCCAAAGCGATCGCTTTATTAATGGTATGAGCTTGGCATTTTGCCTTTTTTGTCTTCTATTCCCTACAATCCTTAGCGATGATATCGCTCGTCGTCACTGGAATAATCCCCAGGTGTTTTGGCTAGTAGCATTTGTCCCACTACTCGGCCCACTTGTTTATCTTTGCTTGCGCCCGTCCCTACCATCAACTATTCGTGAAGAATGGTTGATGGCTAATCGATAATAAATTTCTTCCTATTTATCACCAAGATTTTATGCCGAAAGGGAGTCTGAAAACTTTAGGGGCAACGCACCTAAAATAATATCCCTC
>NZ_JAYGHE010000109.1:0-16921 GCF_034931145.1 Nostoc sp. UHCC 0252
CTTTGGCCTCCTTCGCCTTCTTTTCAAAAAGCTGAATTCCAGCGTCAATGATTTCAAAACCGTTTTCTGTGCGCTGTCCAAGCTTTCCCGATACAGCCCCAGCCCAGTCTGCAAATTCTGAGGCGCTAGTTTCGGCCTTACGCCAGCTTTTGGCGTTAACTTGAGCAGTAAAGACTATACCGTTCTGATCGGTCAACTCGATTGCAACTTTCTTGTTCTCGGCTGGTGTGGCTGTTGGTAATTCGCCACTAAATTTTATTGTCACTTCGCTTTTGGCTTCCATAGCTTACCCCTGGCTCATCATCAATTTAATTTTTTCGTTCCTGATTCTATCTTGGATTAGGTTGACCACAAGATGCGCGATCGCTTGACTATCGTAGTTGATCACTTTCAAAGTAAACGTTGAGCATTCCCCTTGAAACAGAACCAAGACTCAACATTAAATCTACAAAAATTTACCCCGTTTTTGACCCCTTATTAAGAATTATTCCGAAAAGGCGAAAACGCCTATACCATAATGCTTTCAGCCTTTGTAAATAAATCTTGTGAAAGATTACAATTGTGCTTTGATTTGGCTGTTTTGTGCATGACACCGAAAATCGCCCAAATTCTCGATTTTCACCAATTCTTACCAATTCTTACCAATTAAACTCAATATATCCCAATTCTACAGAACGCAAATTCAAATTCATCCCTGATTTTTTTACCTCTTCAACATCTTCCAGTCACCAAATTCTCATTAGCTCAATAATTCCCAATAAATCCCAAAAGTCACCCGATTTATCCCCATATTTGCCAACGAGTTTTAAACACGCTAATTAGCGCATAAGCTCTGTAATCCATCTTTTTTTGACGCACAGTACGCCATATTTGGCGGAAAGTTTTTGAGAGTCAAAGAGCCAAAACTGAAAAAGAAAAAAATAGCCCTCAAAAAAGACTACTAATAAACTACATAAGCACGACAAAAGCCGCATCAGAGTTCACCCCTCTGAAACTGCGGCTATTGTTCAAATATTCTTCGCTCAATCTCCGACAAAAATCGCAGACAATTCAAGCTCAGGCGATTCTTCAGCATTACTCTGGCACTATGCGTTTGCGCTCATAACCAAAATTCTCGTCCAACATCAAGATGTAAGTAATGAAGGAAGTCCAAACATCAGCAGCCCTCTCATTTAAACCTTGAGTGTCTAGCCTTTTGGGAAATTCCACATTACCATTCCAAACAATTGGTATATCTTCATTTTGAAAATGTTCAGTTAACTCAGTACGCACGAACTCAGCCGTACCGCCACAGATGAGAATTTCGTCCAAGATGGCAATCTTTCTAATCCACTGCACCAAAGCCCGACAGTAAGCATCACGAACCTCCGGCAGAACTTGCTGAAATAACTTTAAATCCGCCGCCACTCCCAGTTCATTAGACTTGCGCGATAAACGACGCAGCCCATCCCAGTTTCCTTGGCTGGCACTAAGCATCGCCGTCACCAAATGAGAGTTATCCTTCGATAGCCCAACAGCAGTACGTTCCACAAACTGCTCCACCGCCCAATTCATTCCCAAATCTGTAGTTTCCGCTTTTACCAAGCTGCCTTGGTCAACCACAATATAAGTAGCATTGCGATAGCCCAACATTAGCAAACCAATTACCTTCTCAAAATATTTGACATTGACATTACGGCTGCGATACTGAAGAATCCCCACCCCTTCAGGAGACACATCAAAACGGCGCAATTTCGCCTTGAGTTTACCTGAAGGCGTGTTAATTCCCTGCTTCAAAGCACTCGACAGTTCTTTAAGCAGGCTTTGAGCATCGTTGAGTTCTCCCGGTGGCAACAGCAATTGTACAAATAGATCCACTGGTCTATCGATATTGTAGTGGCGACAAGCCTTCCACAGTAACCCAGCTATTTTTGGTAAGGCATAGTGATACTTCAATTCTCGCAACGCTGCTGTACCTGCAAATTGGTTTTTAGCTAGTGAGCCTAAAACATAATATTCTTCGCCAATGCCAACCCAGGTACTATTGAAATTCGCCTGTTGCTCTCTCAATTGCGCCATCGCAATTTTCCCGACCTCTGCTACTTCCGGCGACATCACCATTATTTTTGGTGTTCCGTCTGGGTATATATGAACAATTGACTTGTTACAGCTACCACCCAAATCACAGGACATCACCAATTTAATGGTATTGCCGGATCTACTTTTGTCCCCTTGAGTCATCAGATCATCCCTTAATTCATGGGTTCATACCAAAAAACTTGTTAGCCTGAATCATTTCCCCTGATAATTTCAAGTCCATGATTTCATCGTCGTCATCTATGTCTGAATCTTGAAGATCAGGTTGTTCATCAGGATTGGCTGTCGGATTGTCGCTTTTTGTAGTCACATTTGTAGTACTAGCCAAAACCATAGAATAGTCTTTATGTAATTTTTCTATGCCAGCTATCCTTCTAATTGTGGCAAGTTTTGCTTCTAATTTCTCAATCGCAGACCAACAAGCTTTCTGTAATTCCGGCTGATTGACTTGACCCTCTAACGCTTCCGCCAACCAAAAAGCAGTGATAGCCTCAATTGAAAATTCAGTCGCTGATCTATTAGAAGGATGGTTCAATAAATAATCTATCACCTTCCCCTCCCATGAATTACTCTTGCGTTTAATCCTGGGTAACTCAACATAGGAATTTTGCTGTTGACTCATATCTTGACCTCACTCAGTACGAAAAAACATTTTAAGTATAAAAACAAATCAATATTTAGCATGAGTATAAATGTGGCTTTATTAATGATAATAGCGGTTATATTGTGTATGAATGCGGTGTTTTTCGACAAAGAAATGTCAACTAACTTACATGAGATTTCCCCCTAATAGTGTGTTTATTGCGTGTTATTGTGGTGTATAGGGAAAAAGAATTACTAGAACCCCTAAATGCGCCAAGATAGCTAAAAACCCTACACAGCAGGCTTTTTAGCAGCAGAGGGGGTTTTGTGACCGCCAAATTTCGCGCTGGTTTGCTAAGATTTAGGTGTACCCACTACACCTTTTTGCCCTGACGGGTGGCTTGCGCCATTTCTCCCTGACGGTCGAAACAAAAAGGTTCCGTGGGGTCTGCGACGCAATTACACTCAATTACTCAAAAAGTGGCATGGCTTACGCTATTGCAAGGATTAAAAAGCTCAAGCGCAGTAACTTGGCTGGCAGTGAAGCGCACACCGCGCGTCAGCGAGAAACACCCAACGCTGATTCAGATAAACAAAATATCAGATTCATCGGCACTAACAACCCAACGCTCTCATTAGATCAGTTGGTGATGGAAAAGATAGGGGAGCAGAAACGGAAGATTCGCCCCGATGCGGTTTACTGCACTGAGATTTTATTGACTGCCAGCCCCGAATATTTCCGTCCTAACTGCCCAACACAAGCGGGTTACTATGAGCAGGATAAAGTTGACTCTTGGCTTTCTGCATCCAAACAATGGTTAGAGTCGCGCTACAGCGATCGCATTGTCAGGGCAGAATTACATTTAGATGAAGCCACCCCACACATTCACGCTTATTTTGTCCCCCTCGATGAGAAAGGGCAATTGAGGGCCAAGCACTTCTTCGACGGTCGTCAGAAGATGAGGCAGTTTCAAGATTCCTACTCCGAGGCTACAGAACATCTGGGGTTAGAGCGTGGCATTAAGGGCAGTAGGGCGCAACACCAGGACATTAAGGACTTTTACAGCGTTGTTAATTCTGGCATAGAACCAGATACCAGCCTCACCCAGTTGCAATTGCAAGCCAAAGCTGCCGACCGGGATAGGGCGCAAGCCAAAAAACAACAGATGGAAGCCACCGCCAAGGCTTTGGCGCTTGAAAATGAACTCAAAGATAAGCGCATCAAGGAATTAGAGGCACAAGTAGCTTTTTGGCAGCAGCAAACCCAACAACTGCGCGATTTGGAATTGTCGGATGTCGCCTGGGAGTTGGGGCTAAATTATGATCAGCAACGGTGGCGGGGTCACGGACACATTATTAATATAGATGGGCCCAAATTCTACGACTTTGCCCCCGATCAACAAAAGGGATCAGGTGGTGCGATTGATTTGGTGATGCACGTTAACTCTTGCAATTTCCGGCAAGCGGTTGTCTGGTTACATGAGCGTTTTGGGTCAGCCTCGGTGGAACGGGCAGCAATCGCTCACGTTAAGAACAGGGCGGCTGACATTATCCAGACTGAACCCCGTCCCCAATTCACCCCACCCGTTGAAGATAAAGCTAACTGGTCTGCCGTTGAAAATTACCTCAATCAATTTCGGGGCATTCCCTCTGATTGTGTGCAAATGCTTCATAACCAGGGGCTACTTTACGCTGATCAGCAACAAAACGCTGTTTTTGTCATGCGGAATCTTGATAGTCAACGTAACGGTGCATTCCTAAGAGGAACTAGGGGAGAGAACAACACTTTTAAGGGATACGAGAAAGGAACCAAACGCAGTGATAGCTGGTTTTACTTCAGTTTGGGGGGAAAGGCTAACGATAAAACCTCAACAGCGATTTTGTGCAAGTCCCCCATTGATGCTATTTCAAGAGCCATGCTGGAATATCTTATCAGGGGCGATGTCCCACCCGAAAGAACAGTCTATATGGCTATTGATGACATCAAGAGCTTACCAGTTGAGCGATTGCAGAAAGTTCCTAATATACTGGTGGCCTTTGGTAACGATAAAAGCTCTGATGCGGCAGCACAGCGTGTATTAGAACTAATGCCACAGTCCCAAATCAAAAAATCTAAAGCCAGTGATTGGAATCAGCAGCTACTCGATTATGGGCAGCAGTTAAGGCAACAGCAGCAACAGCAACGCCAGCAGGATGATGAATTGAGTCTTTAATAGTCAACGTTGAAGACAGTGAAATGTACAGTCGCTTGATATTTTTTAATATTTACTCATGAGAATTCTGCTTATCAGAATCTTGCTAATAAGAAGTCACGTTCTCATAAGTAATTCCATCTCCGCAACTGCGATCGCGCTTTTCTTAGTCTGCACAGCCGAGAATGCTTGTAACCCTTGCATAGTAGGGTTATTGAACTGGTTTAGCCCTGATTGATAGCTGGTTGCCTTTTGTGCAGATTTTCAACAATAATTGATACCCGTTAAGGCTTACCCAGCAATAATTACAGCTTGCATTAGATATGCTATTTTACCTATAAAAGAATGCAAGAACAACTGCACAGGATGGATATGAGCCAGGAGAGTGTTAACAGCCGATTGATCGCAAAATTGAAGCAAATGCTTGTTTACTGAGCAATCTGCTACTTAATTCTGATTACTAAATCGATATTCTAAACCTTAAAGTTTTACTGCTGCTGAACCAAAGAAATCAATGAATATTGAACGTCATAATTAAACTGGTATGTGCTGACTTAAAGCATTAACTAGAACATCTCGAAAAAACCAAACTATGTTAATAAAGGTTAAGTAAACTAAAACCCTCTTCCCTCCTGCCTCCTACCTGAATCTAATGATAAATGTTCACACCGACTTACTGAAACTATATGGATATTTTTACACCTGTTGTGCCCGAAGAGAAGCAACACAAGCACTTTCGTTTCATTACGCAAACAAACTTATATACTCCTGAGATAAGTGTTATTAACGGTTGGGCAGATAGTTTTATAGATCGAGACGGTAAATTTGCCAAAGAGTTTCAAACTACTTTTAATTCTTCATTCTGGGAGTTGTACCTTTTTGCTTGCTTTAAAGAGCTTAACTGTAAAGTTGATCTATTCCATGAAACTCCAGACTTTGTAATAAGTTCTCCTTATGGAGATTTTATTGCTGAAGCAACTACAGCAAATCATCCAGAGGGTTTTCGCCCTGAGTGGGATCAAGATTTAAGTATGCTAGACCAAATTAGCATGGATGATATGCTTAGACTCTCTACAATTCGGCTCTTGAATGCAATTACATCAAAGCATCGTAAATATGTTACAAAATACTCAAAACTTGCTCACGTTCATAATAAACCGTTTGTGATTTGTGTAGCACCTTTTGAACAACCATTTTTCTTTTTTCAAAATGCCGAGCCTATTGTCCGAGTTCTCTATGCTTACGAGCAACCTTTAATTGTTCCAAGTGGTAAGGAAGGTCAATTTATCATAATCGGTGAGTCTAGAAGCCATCGAGTTCAGAAAAAGCCTGGTGTAGACCTTTCGTTAGGATTATTCACAAATTCTGCTATGTCTGAAGTGAGCGCGATCATTTTTAACAATAAAGCAACTTTGTCTAAAGTCCATGCCCTTGCTGAAAATTGTACTTATCCTGTTATCTTTTCTGGCTCTAGAGTAGTGAATTCGGGCAAGGAATTGGGAGTCGAGCATTTCGTGAAAAGGAAACCAAATTATAAGGAAACGCTTCTAGACGGTGTACAAATTCTTCTTAATCCATTTGCAAAGTATCCTCTCGACATGAGAATTTTTGAAAACAAAGAAGTTGCAGTTCATGACTATGACCCGCAAACAGAGGATTACCTTTCTGAATTCCCTAATGGGTTTCTACTTCAAAGAATGTGCCTAAGTATCATCTCCCAAGATACTGTCCTAGAATTCAAGCAATCTATGAGCAACAAATCATATCAGGAACTTCCTGCTGAGACTTGGGAGGAAAATGAGCTTGTTTACGTTGGTGGACAAAATGGGTGGTGGCGTGACAATCATATAGCACACTACCGAGGCTGGACTGCTGTTGTATCCTTTGATTCAAATGATGAGGATTGGAGTAGTTTGGCTGTGGATAGCCTTTGCTATAACATTCCCCAATTTATGAAGGCAAATGACAACCAAAGCATTGCTTCAACCGCAGCTTTAGGGTGCTTTTCAACAAAAGAAGAGGCTTATTCTGCTATTAAGCGCAAGATTGATCAACTGTACGACCAGAATGATAATATCTGAAGCCAAAATCAACTCTACTTGATTAAAATGCCATCTTAACCAATTACAAACGCCTCGCATAAAATTGCATCTCGGTTGCCCTGCTCAGTTGCCACAGTCACGATTCCATTCTTGAGGTCACAGTTAATCATTTCACCTGAAAACTTGACCGCACCACCGAGCGATCGCACTTCAACCAAATGCCCAATATATAGATTGATGTTGTCGCCCTCGCTCTCAGCCTGTAGCAGCGAGATTGGGTTATCTAATAGTTCGACTTCCTCAACCTCTTCATCCTCTGGCTGACCCGACCCACTTTCTGAATCATCCGACCCAGTTACGACCCACCCACCGGGGCAATAATCATTGCTGGGTAAGACTTCCGACCCACCCGACCCAGTTAAGGGGGGATACTCCCCTTTTTGCACTGGGAGAGAAGGCAATTCAATTTTCATATCTTCCTTTTCAACGTTACTTTCTTGAAAGTTAGAAAAAGTGGGTCGGGTGGGTCGGGATGCTTGCTGTAGCTGGTTTTCTGGGTCGGAAACTGGGTCGGAACTGGGTCGGGTTTCGGTCAAACTGGGTCGGGTAACTTCAGTAATTCCAATCCCTTTGAGTATAGGAATATCTTTTTTCGCAATGTTGCAGTACTTAGTACCTCTAATGGCTTTGGGGAAAAGCTGCAAGAATCTGGGGGCAACTTGGTTCGCCCCTTTAACATTCTTGTCACTGGGTCGGGCTTGGTCTATCCAGCTTCTTCTGTTGCCGTCAGAGTCCATAGTTAATGTGCCATTCTGGATGTACCATTGTTCCAGTCTTGCCCATAAAGCGTTTACTGCTATTTCTCCACCTTCCACGTACCCTATGTTTGTGGATTCAATGAATTCAAAAAGATGATTGTTCTCTTTCTGGAGATTGCGAAAAGCATCAGAAGTACAGCTATAATCTATGCCTTGTTCTATTAAATCCCTCAGACCTTTTATCATTCGATTTAGAAATGCTGGGGCTACACTTGTTTTAATAAAATCCAAGTCATAAACAAATCGAGAATCAGCTTTTAACTCATTTGGATTGCTGGGGTCAGGGTTATCAGTGAAAGTCTTTCTGAACTCTAAAACTGCAATTCTATCCTCAATTGCTTTCAGTACCCCTTGAATCGCTGGGGTTTCGTTCAAATTAAAAATACCTATTCCATTAGGGTTAAATTCTGTATGGTCTTTCCCCTTGCGTTCATAGTGTAATTTGTCCCCAGTGATGAAAAGCTTTAAACTTTGAATTCTATCAAGCCTACAAGTTTGGGCATTTTCTGATGCCCAGTTAACGCGACTACCCATTAATGGATGTAAATTAAATTTTCTGCCCTCGTCGTATAACTGGAAGTCAGTCAGGGGAACTGATGTAAAGGCTTTCTCTTCCCCATAAATAGCCGATAAACACCTACGCAAAGCATCTTTACCGTTAGACCCTAGCCCCACTGCTAACAATGCTCTTACCTGCCTACCCTTAAATTTTCTGACAGTTTCTAGGTCAAGAGATGCAGCTACAATCCTTATAAATATCTCTTGTTGTGGCTTATCCAAACATGATAGTAATTGCTCACAATAGGTATCATCTGCGTCAGGGTTATACTCAACTAATGGTTTGTAAGTATAATAATCTTCCGGTGTATGCGGTTTTAGTTCAATAGTGAAATCTTTTTTATCCCAAATAATTTTCAGGACTCCATTAGTGCAGTTTGTTCCGGGAGGGTTAACTAATTCTGGGTCTATTTCCGTCCGTAGCTTTGCCCATTCGAGAACCTTTTTAACCCAGTTTGGTGTTGCATAAGGATAATCCTTTTTACCATTGGCATCTTCGATTGAGTAAGAATCGCAGAAGTCAGTAATGCGTTTCCGTTCTTTAGAGTCTGGAGATAATTTGTAGTAGCTTCCAGTGTGAAAATAGAGTTCATCATTAATAGTAATCCAGTGCTTATCTGTATATAAAGCATGAAAAGCTTGCTGGGTGAAGTTCGTCCCTACAGTCTCATCGCCTTGGACACTGGACACACTAGCTTCTATTTCTTGCCGTTCGGCTACTGCTGCGTGGATCTGCTCCTCTAATCTGCGGATAAACTCTGGTACTTCCATCTGCCCCAAGATTTCTTTGATATCACTTGACTTATATGGTAAATCGGGGCAGATGTCATGGGGGTTAATTCCGATCAATGAAATTCCCACTTCGTCGGCACAGTCCTGGCAGGTCTGGAGTTTCTTTAAGCCAGTGTCGTCAGCATCGTGCAGAAAAACAATTAATCCTATGCCTGATTCCTTCAGGAGTTGATATTCAGGCGTGATTGTTTTTTTATCCCATCCACTGCCCTGAAACGTAATCCCAGCAAGACCATGCTCCCGACCAACTTCTACGCATCCCTCGCCTTCATGCTGGAGTAGCGCCGGGGTTCCCGTCACAGATTTACTAGCAGCGATCGCTTCATCAATGCGGTAAGCTTTCCAGGGTTCATCCCCTTTTCTCATCTCTGGAGTGCCATCTGGAAGCCTGTGCCATTGGCGGAAGGATTTATCTTTTCCTTTCTCTTTGATATAATCCGCCCATTCATAGCGAATTACCCATTGGGTTTGTGAGTAAGGGTAGATTGTTTGTGTTGCATTCCCTGGTATTCCCTTTGGGAGCTTGCAAGTTATGTTTTGAGTTTGGGGTATGCCAGTCGCCGCTTGGGTCAACATCACCAGTGCTAATTCACCATCTGGAATTGGCGCACTTTTGGGCAAGACTTTCTTGGGCTTTGCAGCCAAACGGTTTAGAGATGGAGTGTAATTAGCCCCTGCCCTTTCTGCCACTACTTCAGCCCAGGGTTTAATCGCCTCCCGGATGTCTTTGCACTCACAATTATTAAAGCAGCTGTACTTCCCAGTTTCTTGGACAATAGATAAATTATGCCCACCGCAAACTGGGCAGATATATTTATTTTTCTCTTTGGCTGGTTCTAACTGGTCTACAAAATTGCGAATATCAAAGGAGGCGAGTGCTTGTTGATTGGAGAATTGTGCAACCATTACGCGATACCTCCTTGAACATTATTTAATTTTTGACAATTGCTTAATACATAAGTTGGCGATTGTTTCGGTTGAGCCAGTGCATAGTTAGGCTGATGAAAGCGATCGCGATCGCAAACTGTAAATTCTTCTATTGAATAGCACCAGTCTGGTTTACCGCAGTGGGGGCAAGCGTTAGCAATAGTTGCGAATAGCAGCTTGCAGGTAGTATCAGTATGAAATAGCTGTTTTTTTGACACTTTACAAATCCTCCATTATGTGTGTTGGAGGAATTGGAGCTATCCCGTGGCAGTAATTTTCTAGTACAAACGTTCAAAAATCTAATTTGCTAAAATTCTTGAAACACTCTTTACATCTGGTGAGCCAGTATTACATTGGCTTTACACCTGATCGTGTAAGATAAAATTACTATTAGGGATACTAATTAGGCGGCCAAACCCAATCCCCAATTCCAATGGAATTAATTTTGAAAGCCCCGTTGTCCACACTGGACGAAGGGGTTTTCAACTTTTAGCCTATTTGTATTGGGCTAACCAAGCCCTAACAAACTCGATTACTTCCCCCTCTTGAATCACAAACATAGTACCTTTTCTCCTAAGAGCCAGAATTCTCATACTTCCCACGGACGAATATAAATGTTCATTGAGATTTGAAGCCGCTCTAGTAGGAGGCCATAGGGCTAAAACTTTTGCTGTTGGCGTTTTTGTAGCTTCACGAGAAGACATTGCGAACAAGTCTCTGTTTTTGTTAAGCCACTTTTCGTAATCAGCCAACTCAAGTAGTGGACAAGGTTTCCAGGTTGTCAAACCATTCTTATCCTTCTTTCTGAGTTGTAAAGCTTCCCTGGCTTCGTTGTAGACTACCTCCCTATCTCCTATCGAACGAATGGAGATAAACAGGTGAGTTGTTCGTGGAAATCTAATAAACAAGTCAATAGGGTTTTTCTCTCCTCCCGGAAATGGAAAGATTTCTATCCCCTGGCTTTTAAACTCTTGTAAAAGTAGGTCGGTTAATTTTTCCAACCGTGCAAGTTTTTGAATGATCACCAACGGTTTGTAAGCCAATGCAAAAGCAGCCCAGGCAGCCGGATTAATGAAGCTGCCAGATACCAGCGCAGTACCACCAACTGCTAGAGCAACAGTGGAGTAGTAATTTTTCGTCTCCCTAATCCACTTTAATGCTGCTTCGTTATGCAGGGGGAGTTGAAAATCGCTTTGTGGGTCTTTCACGGCTAACATTGGCAGCATCAAAATTAATTATGTGAAATTAATACGGGCTGTACTGATACTAATGCTTGACACTGCATTTCTGAACTAATAGCCATTTGTTAGACTCTTTATCCAGTGCAGGCAGTATCAAACGTTTTATATAGTCATCGTCATACTGGTTTGTTTTGATTAGTCTGTTTATGTTCTGCGATCGCTTTTCAGCTTCACAGCGATTTTAGCGCAATGTTGCAACATCAAGTTAGTGAGACACCTCTTTTACTCAGATACTCTTTAATTGCTTCTTCAACCGCGTCTGTAATCTGAATTTCCTGATCCGTGCAGTAGAGGCGAAACTTTTTAGCTATATCTTTTGATATTAAAGCGGTTATTTGTGAATAGTCTGGATTATTACGTCTCCCCATGCCATTACTCATAAGATTTATTGCTTCATTTTACTGTTGCAATAACAAAACATCATTTAACACGCTGTTGCAACAGCGCAATATTGCGTTAACATAACATTAGCAAGCCAAAAAACGACGCAGAACAGAGGTGATAGAAGCCGGAAAGCGAAGTGATGGCAAGCCCCAAACTGGATATTTGGATTTATCGTGATTTGCCTAAAAATCAACGCCAAGCCAGAAAAAACAAGACTTTAACAAACAACAGAACCATGACAACCACATACACCAATGCCAAAAACTGGCTCGTCCAAGCGGACTTGTTAGCCAAATCCGGGCTAACTGACCTCATCGCCGGAAAAGACTCAGGTGCAGGGTACGGCAAGGCAATCATCGGTGATTTTTCTATCATGATGCCAGCCGCATACTCACTTGTTCGCAACCGCAACATCATGCACCACGAAACCATCTCAAAAGATGGGGCATGGGTGCGTTATGTACAAGGTTCTCGCCTGGACTTAAAAGATGTTCAATTTTTCTGGGGCAGTGCTGCTCTAGCTCAAAGTGACCACACCATACTGCACGAGGATAAGGCGAAAAAAGCAGAACTGGCATTAGAAAGCATCCTTGCAGACTTAGCGGTTCTGAATATTCCCGATGGGTTCAAGCTTTCGATTAGTTTGAGCAACCACAACCCCGAACGCTGGGCAACTGAGATTAAACGCCGAGTCGAAGGGACTCACACCTTTGAACATCTGCACCCTGTAACCCGTTCCATTGTCACCAAGACAGTTGAGATTTTAGTCACAGGCATTTATCCCGAAGGGTTTGGAAGCATTGCCCACTGCTTATTTGGTGAAGCATCCCTGGTACTTGACCCCTCAGAATTAGCGATCGCACTTGATATCGGTTCATCCACTTGGTTGATTACCGTGTTCAACGGCAGTGGTGCAGTGATTGACCGCCATCTAATTGAGGGTGGAGCCGGTGAACTGCACAGCATGATTGCAGAAGCCCTCGACAAGCGGAACGACCGAGTGAGTCTGCTGTCCAAGGATGTGAAGCACTCGCCCAGCTTGGTGAACCAGGGAATTGTAGAAGGGACTTTCACTTATGGCGGCAACCACCTCACGGGCAAGAAGTTCGAGGCAGAGTACAGCCAATGCCTTGATCAGTGGTGGAGTAACAGGATTGAGAAATTCGCCAACTTTGTGACTGCTGGTAATTACCTTGATAGAGCGAAATACCTTGTCGCCTGGGGTGGGGGTGTTTCGCTGCCAGTGGTGGATCAAAACTTAGCCGGTTTAGGCTTTGTGGTCTTGAACAATCCCCAATTTATCAATGCTTTGGGGTTAAAGCTATTAACTCAAATATCTTTGGGAGCCTAATCAATGAATTACGAATCTCGGCGTATAACCATCTCCTACCTAGCAGTAATTGAATTGTGCAAGATGTTTGATTTACCCCAAGATGCACCGACACAAGCATTATCAGCAGGCGTAGAGAAGCTGATTTTTCAACATGGCAATGTACAACCATCGCCAAAAGTTGAAACAGCGCCATCTACGCAGCCGAATAAATCGGCACTTAGCGCAATGGTCACTAATTTCAAGGGGGCAGCATGACCAAATCCAGATTTAGAAACACGGTTTTAGGCATTGGAGCAACAGCAGCAGCGTTAGCCCTTGGCTATTTCGGAGTGCAGTACTTTGGCAGAAACAATATGTTCACCATCGCCGCAGCTGTTGGGGGTGGAGGTGCAATCAGCTATGTACTTCAAAAGCCGAACCAGCCACAATCCCCAAGTAATCAGCCAGAACCCCAACCCACACCGATGAAAACTCAAAGAAAAGGAAGGAAGTCATGAGCGACCAAGACACTGTGCAAACACAACCATCGCTAACAACTACCGAAATCATGACCATCATCCTTGGTTGCGAACAGATTCTTAGGTTTGTGCAAGCATCTCCCAATTACAAGCAAATCGAAGCCTCCGAACGGTTCAGTACATCGAATGACTTAAAGATGGGCGATGCTGTGCAAGCTTTGATGGAGATTCACGAAGCGATTCTAAATATCGAGTTCTACTCTCAAGTTTGAGGAACTTATGTTAGAAACGACAACTTTGCAACGTAACCATTTGTACCAATTTCGCGGTCAACAACTGCGCTACAGCCATCGGTCTAATTGTGGAGTCAATGCCCCTTTCATATTCAATGACTCGAAAGGCAAGCGAAAAGAATTAAGTCAAAACCAAGTGCAGAGGGAGGTTTTTGAACTTGTTGAGTTTTGTGAGAACTGATGATGAAGCGATTGCACCGACTACCAATCATTGCAATCGCCTCACTAGGGGACGTATCTCTCGCCGCAAAAACGAAAGTACACAAGGATCTTAGCAGTATGGCACTCGATTACAAAAATCCCAACGATTGGGGACGCTGTTCTTTCACAGATAATGCTTTGAAACTCCAGCAATTTAAGGCTCTTAACCCAACAGCTACGAAGCGCGAAATAAATAGTTTTCTTTGCAGCCTTTACTTACCCCTCACTGGAACCGAATTCTTAGCAACTCATGAAACCATCGATGACCATCCTTATGCAGCAGCATTTGGTCAATTCTTGGGTAATGGTATTGATGCGGACATTGCAAATATCTTGGCGTTTGGTGAGAACAGATTTGATTTAATTTCTGAAGATTTTGATGATCCAATACGGCAACTGGCAACGAGAATTTATAGCCGATTTGAAGAGATGGGTTACTGGGATAAGTTGCCCCAATCATCCAGCAATATCGACTATGACGTAATCCCTTATTAGGAGAATAACGCAATGGATTTTGCAATACGTAATCCGGTAGTTGGTCATAGTTCACACATTGATGAAAAAGCACAATCTTGGGGTGGATTTGAGTCTGATATTCTGGGCTATCTCTCTGATATAAACAAGCTTGAACAATTCGCTGATTATGCGAATAATGCCCAAGAATTATCTGACAGACTAGAACCATTTTTAGACAACGCCAAGGTCGTCTTTGAGGCAATGGAGAAGCTCACCAAGGGACAAGTAACCTGGGTCGAACTTCGTAAACAATATGGTTCTCATGTTGCGGGTGCTATCGCCAAAATTCGCAAACTCAATTCGGAATTTGATTCAGAGATGAGTAAGATAGATGCCCAAGATAGAGCCGACTTACTGCGAATTGACCAAAAACGCAAACACGCTTTAACTGAAGTTGCAGCCCAATTGCATCAAGATTTACAAACGGAATTGTGGCGGCATGAAAATAAAATCAGCAGCATAGAAAATAAGCAAACTGTGCAAGCTGAAAGGCAGGCAATCACTACAGGATTAAGAGAGAAACGCCAACAATTGTTAGCCCGTGCAAGGTATGGCTCAAGGGCATTAGAGCCAAATCAAACACCCCAGGAAGTGATACCAGTTACTAGCCAAAATCATGCACCAGCATCAAGTGTTTCAGCAACGGGAACAGTTCGCGGTTGGGGTGCAATGTTGGGTAACTTGTGGAACAAGCTGGGCGACCGATAACTATTAGTTGAAAGGACACAGGCTGATGCTAGTAAGGAAACGAAATGAAGATTCCCATAGCGTCAGCCCTTTCTTGCATGAAGGGCTGGCACAAACACCACAACAACATCAGCAGCAGAAACAACCCGAACAGTTACCACCACTCCCAGAAAATAACAGAGGTCGGACATTTAGACGTGCTGGTAATGCTTGTGAAATTGTGGCTGGCAGTTGTCTAAATAGTGCAGTGATTTTCACCTTTCATCTATTGCAAGTTCACCCAGTCGGAATGTTCCTTGCTGTGGGTACTGCACACCTGTATTTTACTGCCACTGCAACAGGTGAAGGTTTTAATAATTTCGTTACTAATTTAATGACTGGTTGCAGTGCGTCATTAGCCTTATTGTGTGCCCTCAATGAACCCATTAGTGAGTGGAATGAAGCGAGAACTTCTACACAAACAGCTAATACTTCTATTGAGTCGGTTTATAAGCTAAAAACTGCTGAATCTTCAAGTTGGATGGATGGTGCAGTAGTGGGCATATTTCTAGCGATATTAATGATTTTTCTATTTGGTGGAAGTCAGAGGAAATGAATTATTTAAGCGATAAACATAAACAGTTATCTGAGTCACAACAATCGGGTTTAATGTTGTGGTTTGGTCGCCTGCCAATGGACAAGAAAGCTGTTGCAATTGGGCTAAGTTTAACTGTGGGTATTAGCTCGGCTGCAATGGCTTGGAAAGGGGAATCAAGCGATCGCATTTATTTCTGCCTTCGGACTCCCCAGAAAAAATTGGTATGTCAGGATCAGAATAACAGACCTTTCAGAATGACTCCCTATTACTGGGAGCAATGGAAACAAGAAGGAATGCCTCCTCAAGTAGTGCGTGACCCAGCTATGGGGGTAAACGGACTGGTGAAAGCGACTAACCCATACAAACCGTTTTGGGCGTTTGGGGGATTCCTGGGGTTTGCGCTTGCGGGGTGGATGTTGCGCCACTGCCAGTATGAGGAGAAGCAGAAAGCCGTATTTGAAGACATCGCCCAAAAACGGGATGCAGCAAAAGCAGAGATGGCCGCACGTTCCGAGTTATTGGATAGTTACCGAGACGTTGCGATCGCAGAAGTCCAATTGCAAGCTGACCTGGATCTAGTCGCTAATGATCGCACTGTGGATATCCAAAAAGCTGAGATTTACGCCCACACGGAAATTGAAGTTACGCAGATGGAGGCAACTGATGCCATTTTTGAGGCGCAGACGGCTGGGATGACCGAGCAACAGAAGGCAGATTACATTAAGCAACTGCGAGAGATGAAAACGCCTTACTTGCAAGGGAGTCAGACTTTAGCGGGGACGATTGACCCCAACGACAAGGTTACTGGAGATGAACAGGGCGCAATCGCACCGGGAGCAACCCCAACAGGTGATTACCTTCACCCATCAGAAGGTCTTGCCCTAAGTACTTTGCAAGCCTTAGCCAGAGCCGATAGTTCCACTGCTTTAGTCGCCGCGCCGGGAAGCGGTAAATCGGTAACGCTCAATTACTTAATTCAGAAAATCCTTGCAGATTCCCCCAACGCGGATATTTGGGTAATTAGTGCTAAGAATGATAGTTTCTGTGGTTTGCGAGAGAAGGGGCGGGTAATTGTCTTTGATCAGGAAAACCCAGATTTAGCCAAAGAGGTAATTGACAACTTTTACACCAACTACAAACAGCGTAAACAGCTACCAGAATCAAAGCGCGAATCCTTACCGCCATTGATTCTAATTCTGGATGATTGGCTAGTAATTGCTGACCAATTAAGTAAGCATTACTCC
>NZ_JAYGHE010000110.1:0-2305 GCF_034931145.1 Nostoc sp. UHCC 0252
CAATTGATGCTGATGATTGTGTCAGCAAAAAATTAGCCCAATTCGTTCAACAACATCCTGATTCTGATGGATGGGTTATCAACAAAGGTTACAAGTATCAGGAAGGCAGTAAATATATGTATTAAAAGAAGAAATTTTTATAAAATGTGCGGCAGTTGTAATATTATCCGCTATGATTTGAACTATTTGCCCGAAACCGCAGAATATAATCGTGGCTACGGTTACTACAGATATTATATAGATCATGGCAAAGTCAAGGATTTTTTAGAGAACAGAGGAAAAGCTATTAAATCATTACCATTTCCACGAGCCGTTTATATCTTGGATACAGGAGAAAATCTTTTTGATAATTCAAAAAGGTTGGGATTTAGCATTTTTAATCGCAAATTATTAAATCAATCAGTTAGAGATGAATTTGAATTGTACGACTTACAGCAATCCAAAGAAATTTGTCAAGTATAATATATTTCTTGATGCTGATAGGCTACAGCCCGACTATGCCGAAAATAAAGTCAAAATCTAAGAAATCTAAAAACTCTAAAAAGCAGGCTTCTAAGGATTCTACTCTTAGCCTCAAAGAACAGTTAGCTCAAAAACGCAAAGCAGCCCTAGCACGAAAAGAACTCATTAGTTTACTCACCACCGCCACTTTTGGCGGTTTATTCGTTGGCATTGTGCTTTTTTTCGTAGTTGGAATTAAAGCAGCAGTCCCTGGTGTCTTGGGGATCATCATATTATCCCTTTCCTACAAATACCCGCGCCAAGCACTATATGCCTTCATCATTTACGTCCCTGTTGGTGGTACTATCACTTACTACTTGGGCAATAGTCCTATACTCCAATTAGCTAAAGATGCCTTTTATGTTCCAGCGTTAATTGGACTTTGGCAAACTTGCCGTAAACAAGGGCTACCCCTAATTATTCCCCAAGGAATTAAAATTCCACTTTATATTGTCTTGGGTTGCAGTGTCTTAACACTCTTATTTGTCAATGGTGGACAGCAGTTTAACCCGCCTAGTGTAGGACTTTTGGAAAAAGTAGAAAAAGAAATACCTTTAGGCATGGGAATTCTGGGACTGAAAGTATTTTTAGGCTATGTCCCCCTACTTGGTTGCGCTTACTATCTAATTCGGGATAAGCGGGATTTTCTCTTTTTATCGCGCCTCCAGATTGCCCTCACACTAATTTGTTGCGTGCTGGGATTTATTCAATATATGTTACTACTAACTGGTGTATGTCAAGGTACTAGAGGTCTTGAAGGAGATGCTTTATTTAGAGCAACACTCGAAGCCAGATGTTATTTTGGTGGAGCGCTGGTATATAGTCCCGATGAAGGAGTTATTCGCCTACCAGGGACATTTGTGGCTCCTTGGCAGTGGGCTTGGTTCTTAATTGCCAGCACGTTTTTTACCTTTGCCACCGGCTTCACCGACCCTTCTCCAATATGGCGGTTGGTCGGTTTAGGTTCTTTGGTGACAGTCTTTATCAATGCTGTAATTTCTGGACAGAGAATCGCCTTAGCCTTAGTACCGACCTGCTTCGGGATTTTGCTACTGCTGACTGGTCAAATTGGCAACCTCAAACGGTTTATCCCCGCAGGCATAGGACTTGCCCTAGTTTTGGGAATTGTGATGGTGACTAACCCTGCTGTCGTGCAAGAGAGAACCGCGAGTTTTACCAGTCGTTGGGAGGCTTCACCGCCTGAAGATTTTATCGTCCAGCAATTTGAAGAGAATTGGAAAGCCGTAGACGGCCCTTTGGGAAGTGGTTTAGGTCGAGCAACTAACTCTGCCCGTGCAATGGGTAAAACTAAGCTGGTGGAAACTTACTACCCCAAAGTCCTTTATGAAGTAGGAATTCTTGGAGTATTAGCTTTTCTAAGTTTGGTAACAAGTTTAACAATTGCCGGCTTTAAAACTTATCGCTCCATAAAGAACCGTAATTTCCGCAGTTACGGAGCAGCTTTGTGGGTGTTTATATTGTTTATTAGCTACAACACCTACTACTATCCTTTGGATGTTGATCCTGTTGCTGTCTATTATTGGTTTTTTGCAGGAGTTCTTTTTAAATTGCCAGAACTAGAAAAACAAGATAAAGAAGATGCAAACCCTTTGCAAAAAAACAAGAAAAAACGTCTACAAACAATTTAAGTAAAATATCATAGGAGGTTAAAAACACCTTAACATTTAAAACCTACTTTATTGATAAAAGTGATAAATGAGAACTGTTCCAAATTTTTATAGTACTGATGCAAAACTATAGCGGTTTTCATTTACGTAAGGTATACCCGTAAGGGCACGGCAGT
>NZ_JAYGHE010000110.1:2460-16600 GCF_034931145.1 Nostoc sp. UHCC 0252
GTTAAGTTGACACTAATGGGCAGTGCCGTGCCCCTACACCTCACAATATAATCTTGTACCGTATTTGAATGGAACCGCTACAAGCGCAATAAAGGCAATTCATGAATTGCCTCTACCGTAAAATCAAGATTTGGGCTGTTTTTTCCATAAGTCCTGAATGAAAATTAATTTTTACAAGGCTATTATCAGAGTAGAAAAATTACTTAATAAAAACCATGAATAATTGGCCATTAATTACTGTAGTTATCCCGACTTATGGTCGAGAGGAAGCGCTACGGGATAGCATCGTGGATGTCCTGAAACAAGACTATCCAAATTTTGAAGTTTTAGTAGTAGACCAAACCTCAAAACATCAACCAGAAATTCAAGCCTATTTAGAAGAGATGGCGGGGGCAGGTAAAATTAAATGGTTGCGCTTAGATTGGGCAAGTTTGCCAGGGGCGCGAAATTATGCCGTGCGGCGGGCTTCTGGTGAAATAATATTATTTATTGATGATGATGTTCAGCTAACCCCAGAGTTGTTAGCAGCCCATGCGAAAAATTATTTGCAAAATCCAGAAGTGGGGGCTGTCGCCGGACGGGTATTTGACAGAATGAAATTAGGTGATTCTGGAGGAGATTTACAGATTGAATATCTGCCTCCCGAAGCTATGGATCCAGGAATTGCTTGGTATCATATTGATTTAGTGCATACCATAAAACCCCAGCAAGTGCTAACAGCGAGGGGTTGTAATATGTCATTTCGCCGCGAAATTTTTACTAAGTACGGGCTGAGGTTTGATGAGAGATTTCGCGGTAGTGCAGTGCGCGAAGAGTCAGATTTTTGTTTGCGGGTGCGAAAAACTGGATATAAGATTTGGTACGACCCAGAAGCCCATTTGGTGCATTTAGGCGAAGAAACAGGGGGTTGTCATGATATTAGTATGCGATCGCTAAAATATCAACTCACCTTTTACCACAACCATTTCCTACTAGGACTGAAAAACCTTACTCTTGCTCAAGCTTTACGCTTATACGGTCGTTTATTTGACTGTCACGTTCTAGGACGACCACCTTGCCATAAAAGTGGTTCCCCCATCAAAATTGCCACTCGCGCTATATTCTACATTTTGGGTTTTTTCAAAGCCTTGGGTAGTGTCATCCAATCACTATGGAACGATGGTCAAATTTACAGTCGATTGGATGAACAAGTTTAGTTATTAGTCATTTGTCATTGGTCATTAGTCATTAGTGAATAACAAAGGATAGATGAAAATCTTAGTTGCTAGTCACACTTATATCGTAGACCTCAACTGTGAAAAATTACGCGCTTTATCTCAACTAGAACCTAACATTGAAGTGACAGTTGTAGTCCCAAAGTGCTGGAAACCAGGCGGCGTACAAAACAGAATTATTGAAACTGAATACCGTGATGAAGGCAGATTTAGAATAGTTCCCGTTTCTAACTTTAGTCAAAATCATCAGGGACTTCTTACATTTGGTGCTGATTTGATATCTTTATTAAAACAATTCCGTCCGCAAATCATCCAAGTGGAACAAGGGTCTAGGGGTCTGGCTTATACTCAGATGATTGCCTTAAATCAACTATTAGGACTCAAGGCAAAAAATGTATTTTTTACCTGGTGGAATCTTCCTTATGAACTGAAACTGCCAATTGCTTTGTTAGAAAAATATAACCTCAACCACAGCCACGGTATTATTTCTGGCAATCAAGATGGGGCAGAGGTTTTGCGACAAAGAGGATACCAAGGTGCAATTAAAGTAATGCCACAACTGGGTGTAGATGAAAGTTTATTTACTCCCAAAGCTCAACCAGAGTTAGCAGCTAAGTTTGGCATTGAAAAAGAAGATTTTGTAGTAGGTTTTGTTGGAAGATTTGTGCAAGAGAAGGGTTTGTTAACGCTTTTGCAAGCCTTAATTACATTGAAAAATAAACCTTGGAAATTACTGCTGCTGGGAAGGGGAGAGTTACAAACTGAATTATTCAAAATTGCGGCAGAAAATAATCTTCAAGAACGGTTGATTTTAATAGAAAGTGTTCCCCATGATGAGGTTGCTAACTATATCAATTTAATGAGTACTTTAGTACTGCCTTCAGAAACAACTTACAAGTTCAAAACCTTAACTTCTGTTGGCTGGAAAGAACAATTTGGTCATGTGTTAATTGAAGCAATGGCTTGTCAAGTTCCTGTGATTGGTTCTGATTCTGGTGAAATTCCCTATGTAATTGGCGATACTGGCTTAGTATTTCCTGAAGGTGATGTTCAAGCTCTTGCTAATTGCTTAGTTAAGTTAATGGATAAACCGGATTTTGCTCATACTCTCGGTGAAATGGGTTATCAAAAAGCAATGGTTAAATATACAAATCAAGCTTTGGCTAAACAGCAATTAGAGTTTTATCAAGAATTGGTTAATAGTCATTAATAGGATGTTTGAAAAGTCTAATTTATTACTAGCCCTGGCGACTAGAAGTCGCGGCTACACAGACAAAACCCACCTCCGTGGGTTAAAATTCCTTGAGAAATGACAAAAAAATGAAAATATTACAAATAGTTCCCTCAATTTCTCTGATTTACGGTGGGCCGAGTCAAATGGTACTTGGATTAGCTCCAGCGTTGGTAAAAGAGGGAGTGGAAGTTACGATTCTCACAACTGATAGTAATGGCGATAATGGTCAAACACCTCTGGATGTTCCTTTAAATCGACCAATCAAACAAGATGGCTATGAAATAATTTACTTTCGTTGTGCGCCGTTTCGTCGCTACAAATTTTCCCTAGATTTATTAAACTGGTTAAAACGTCATGCTCATGAGTTTGACATAGCACACATTCACGCTCTATTCTCCCCAATAATTAGCGCTGCTGCTATTGTGTGCCGTCAGCAAAAGCTACCTTATATTTTCCGTCCTTTGGGTACTCTCGATCCTGCTGATTTACGCAAGAAGAAGCAATTAAAAAAGCTTTATGTTGCAATGATAGAACGCGAAAATTTAGCTGGTGCGGCAGCAATTCATTTTACTAGCGAGCAAGAAGCTAAAATATCAGAACGATTTGGAGTATCTACGCCAGATTTGGTAATTCCTTTGGGTGTGATTCCCCGTCAATCTTCTATTAAAAATGTATGTAGTCAGTTAGAAATACCAAAGGATGTACCGTTGGTGCTGTTTATGTCACGAATTGACCCAAAAAAAGGGTTGAATTTGTTGATTCCGGCGCTGGAGAAGCTGTTAGCAGTTGGTTATAAGTTTCATTTTGTCTTAGCTGGGACAAATCCTCAAGATCCAGATTACGAACAAAAGATAATATCCCAAATTCAAAATTCACCACTGCGATCGCACACTACAATTACAGGCTTTGTTACTGGTGAACTCAAAGTTAGTTTACTACAAGCTGCTGATTTATTTGTTTTACCTTCGTACTACGAAAATTTTGGGATTGCTGTAGCGGAAGCGATGGTTGCAGGTGTACCCGTAGTCATTTCTGACCAAGTGCATATTTGTCAACAGATACGTGATAGCGAGTCGGGTTGGGTAGGCGCAACAGACGTTCAAGCGTTGGTAGAGTTATTGCAAGAAGCTTTGCAAAATCCCGCAGAACGCCAACGCCGGGGATTAAACGCCCAAAAATATGCCTTAGAAAATTTTAGCTGGGATGCGATCGCAAAGCAAACAATCCAAGCCTACCAAAAAATTCTCACAAACAAATAAATTTAACCCAACGCAGACAACAGTAGTTTTTGCCAAATAGGTGCTAGAACTGCTTTCACAACGATATCCGCAATCACAAAACCAATCCCAATTAACATATAAGTTTTTGGAAAAGGAGATTTAGGAACTTCGCCTCTGATGCGAGTTACTAGATTTAATCCCAATGCAGCTAAAGCTACCCCAGTGGCGATAAACCCGATTATCCGCAAAATTGACCAAGGATACCACCCTAACATGGCTGCTAGCAAAGGTTTGGCGCTCATTTTAACCAATTCTGCAACATAAAAATTCATATAATTGAGCATCCAAGTCCCAAAAATCAATGCTGCACTACTCAACGTAACAACGCAGAGAATACAAAAAATCCCGTAGTGCAATAAATGATTTGGTAAAAATAAACGAAGTGTACCTTCTGAACCTTCTCCCGTGCGAATCCAGTGCAACATCTCTGTAGTGTATGACTGTCCACGGTGGATGACTTTTGCTGCTGTTTCTGGTAGAAGCAGTGTTGCTACAATTACAGCAATACTCTGCAACACTCCCCACAAGAACATCCACCAAAAAGCACTTTTATATTGTTGACGACGCACTTGTAAAAAGAAAATGGGATAGGGAATAGCAGCACCTAAAATCGGCATCAACCAGGGAAGTCCGAAAACAAAACTTGCAGTTGTGCTGAGGATAACACCAATCACTAAAAAGATTACTATCATCATAATTAAAATTTTAAAATTGAAGAATTCAGAAGTCAGAATCAATGAGGGGGGGATTCAAACCCGCCACTCATCGTAGACCGCTAAATTGAAGATTTAGCGGGGGTCTTAAACCCACTTATTCATCCGCTAAATCAATTCAGAATTCAATTCTGAATTCTGGCTTTTGATTCCTGAATTCTGTTTGGAAAAAGTTTATCGTAATTCTGCAATGTTCTGGAAAAGTGGCAACTCAATAACTCTAGATGTGCAATGGCTTCTAGTCGGATATCACCCTGATATTTGCAATTCTCTATGTAAAGAAAAACCTAAAGAGACGAATAATCAACTTATGCATATACCTGTACTTTCGTCAATAGTTTTTATCTCCTTTTAATCCCTTATACGAAAGTCTTAACAACCTAAAATTTTGTTTCAAACTGCTAAACTCCGATTGAGAAATCGGGGTTTTATGTCATGATGGCATAGCATACTAAAATATATATGCTTTTCTAACTACAGGGAATCTCACATGGCTCTCCGTCTCGGTGACACAGTACCCAACTTTACGCAAGCCTCAACACACGGCGACATCGATTTTTACCAATGGGCAGGTGACAGCTGGGTTGTGCTGTTCTCTCACCCTGCTGATTTTACACCTGTTTGTACAACAGAACTTGGCACGGTTGCCAAGCTAAAACCAGAATTTGACAAGCGCAATGTCAAAGCGATCGCACTCAGCGTTGATGACGTAGAATCTCACAAAGGCTGGGTGGGAGACATTGAAGAAACTCAAAGCACCACCCTTAACTATCCAATTTTGGCGGATGCGGATCGTAAGGTTTCTGAGCTTTACGACATGATCCACCCGAATGCTAATGCAACTGTGACAGTGCGATCGGTTTTCGTGATTGACCCCAATAAAAAACTCCGTTTGAGTTTTACCTATCCTCCCAGCACGGGACGTAACTTTGATGAAATTTTGCGGGTGATTGATTCTCTGCAATTGACTGATAATTACAGCGTGGCGACACCAGCTGACTGGAAAGATGGAGAGGATGTTGTAATTGTCCCCTCATTGAAAGATCCAGAAGTACTCAAAGAGAAATTCCCCAAAGGTTACGAGGAAATCAAACCCTATCTGCGGATGACTCCTCAGCCTAACAAGTAAATCTGAGAATGATTTCGGATAAAAAAGCAAAGGCGCAAAGATATAACTTTGCGTCTTTGCTTTTTGCGTGAGAATATAGCCAGTGGGGTAAGCTAGGCATCCGAACCTGGAGGACATCATTGACAGCCGCTTGAAGTTGTAGAGGAAAACGTTTAGGTAGGATTATCCTGTCAGTATCCTAGTGCGATCGCCAAGCGCATCATAATTCTTCAAATTTAGTTCGCTATTAGCGAACTAAATTATAATAAATCTACTATTCGTCAGTTGCTTAAATTAGGTATTAGATATGAAAAAGGAAAAGATATCTTGAAAAGGTTAAGAGGTTTAAACGCACAAATGCAACAAATTAGAAAAACAAATAACAGTAGTTTATAAATATGACTAGATATTTTTAATCAGAAAAAAATTGTTGTTATAAGCCACACTATTTAACTATTCACAAGCAGCGAGGTTAAAAATGTTGACCAGTGTTGAAGGAACATACCGTAATGGTCGAGTGGAACTCACTGAACAACCCACTGATATAGATGAAGGAACGCGAGTAATTGTGACTTTTATGAAGTCAGATGAAATTGACCTAGCTTCTCAGGGAATTAACAAAGCCCAGGCTGAGATTTTGCGATCGCATTTAGCAACCTTTGGAGATGATTGGGATAGCCAGGAAATGAGTATCTATGACAACTATGACGCAGCCAAAACCAACCTTTAAACGAGGTGATGTTGTTCTGGTACTATTTCCAAATTCTAACCTGACTACTGCTAAAACACGACCTGCTCTGATTGTACAAGCAGATAATTTGCAAACAGGTTTACCCCAAGTTATCGTTGCTATGATTACCAGCCAGATGTTTCGAGCAGGATATCCTAGCCGTGTCACTATACTGCTAAGTTCCCCAGAAGGACAACAATCTGGGCTTTTAGCAGATTCAGTAGTAATGGCTGATAACTTAGCAACAATTACACTCTCCGCAATTTATCAAGTAATTGGCTCACTACCAACAGCAAATATTGACCAAGCATTGAGAGATACACTTCGATTGTAGTAAGAACTAATGCAGCATAACAAAGGCATTACAGTGGATGAACGCTCTTAATAACAAACAAGGCGTACTTTTCTCTTGAGCCATCGATTAAGAATAGGGATTTTCATCGGTGAGATTAAAACGATATCCCACACCATGCATATTTTCAGTGGGGTTCCCACAACCACTACTGGCTAATCTGCGGCGTAGCAAACGTATTTGAGCCACCACCACATTACTAACGGGTTCTGCACTCACCTCCCAAAGTTGATTGCGAATCTGTTCAGTTGTGACAATTTGGTGCGGGTGCTTTTAGGTACACTCCCTACCCAGTCTCCATTGATAAATGAAATTAGGATGAAATTCTGCTGCTCCGGGATAACCCGTCGTAAACATAGCTCCTGAAATAACCAAACACCTATATCAAATTACAAATTACTTGTTGTACCAAGCTTTCCGCCACTGTTGCATTTCTTTAATCTCTATATCTTGGGCCTTAACAATTTCTTGGGCTAATTTTTTGATTTCAGGGCGCTTGGACTTACTTAAGACATTTTGCGCCATTGTTACAGCCCCTTCGTGGTGAGGAATCATCGCATTGATAAAGCGTAGATCAAATTCAGTATTAGCTACACCTAAATCTTGACTCATCATCATGGCTTTCATTTGATCAGACGACATTTCCATCATGTGGCCCATTTGACTGTTGTAGGCCATTGGTTTATCTCCCGCCTTGGGATACCAAGCTTGTCGCCACTGCTTCATCTGAATGATTTCTTGGTTTTGCGATTTGATGATATTGTCTGCTAGCTTTTTGATTTCAGGACGTTTTGATTTTACCTGCGCTTCTTTAGCCATTTCCACAGCCCCTTGATGGTGCGGTGTCATAGCGTCGATAAACCGTAAATCAAAATTAGCATCGGCTGGGCCCAAATCCATTGCCATGTTGTGATCCATCATGCCACCACCGTGATTCATGCCGTCACCGTGGTTCATCATCTGCTTGTCGTTAGCATTAGTGGTGGTTGCCTTTGGCGCTTGGCTTTGGTTCTGGGAAGCAGTAGTAGTACAGCTTGTCATTAACCCACCTGTTGAAGCGATCGCACTAAAGGTTAACGCCAAAAAGCCATTCCTCAAAGATAGCAGTTCCATAAATCTCACCTCATAGTTTCTTAATTCTATATTTATTTACTAGCTTGGCAGGCAGAAATGAAATTAGGATGAAATCTAAAGATCCCCGACTTCTTTGAGAAGTCGGGGATCTTGTTGTTTATTTATCAGTCAAAATTGTGTAAGCATCATTAAATAAGTGCATTTTCTCTTGTGCTTGTTTTAGCAGTTGCGGTTGATTCACAAACAAATCTGGATGCCATTTTTTAACTAAAGTTCTATAAGCCTGCTTTACCTCAGCCTGAGAAGCATAAGCTTGCAATCCTAAAATGCTGTAAGCGCGAGTAATTTTATCTTTTTCCGTCTGGCTTTTGGGTTGACTGGGTGCTTTGTTGCTTTGAGTTGAATTTTGCTGTTTGCTAGCTTGAGAACTCGGCGATGTCTGACGAGAAGCATTAGGGCTACGCATCTCTGCTTTCATTCGCGCTATTTCTTCATTGAGTTCCCAATCACGAAATTTCGCCTCTACCTCTTCTTTCCGGGGAGAGGGAGGAGCTTTTGGCGTTGGTGGTGGAGAAACAGATTCTAGCCTTGTGCCACTATTCTTAACAGTCTTTTCCTGTTGTTTAATAACAGGATCTTTTTTGGGGGAAATTCTAACTCTCTCTGGCTGTGGCGAATATTTTCTATTAATATTCGTGGATTTTGGGATTTCTTTATAAGGTTGATGATTTGAGAGGATTTTTACTTTTTCTAACTCTCGTAGCAATCTATTAAAACCATTTTGTAATTGTTGCAAACTTTCGCGTTTATTACTAAGTTCTCCTGGCTCTTGGCTGAATTCAAAGCATATTACTTTTTCGGCTTGCCGTTCATATTCAGCCAGAATGGATAACCCCCGGTTGCTAAAACTAGAAAAATAATCTTCAGTTGCAGTTATACAAAGTTTAGCAATTTCCTGGTGATAAGATTCCTTTGCTGATTGTTCGTCTTGTTTTTGGATATTCTTGTTTAACAAATAAGAAATACTTCCGACGACAGCAGCACCGACTGGGCCGCCTAATAACCAACCAATACCACCACCAACAGCGATAGAACCAGGTTCACTCAAATCATCAGTATTGTTTGGCTTTGGGGGTAATATTACTTGTGGTTCGCTAGGAAAGGGAATTAATAAATCTTGCGGCCGTTCTTCTTGGAAAAATTCGTAAGCTTGATAAAGCCATTTTGCCGCCGCTAATTTTAATTGATTCAGGTCTTTTTTAAGAGTATTCGTTTGCCAATCTTTAAATTTATTTTCTGCTAATGCAACTGCCGCATCAGCTTGATATTTTGTGATTAGATTAGTTAACGCTAACCAATCGGATAATTCTTCGATGCTAGTAATAAAGCCTTTATAAATTAAGTTAGCTGCTTTTTGTTTAATTTCAATTTTACTATTTTGTTTATCGTCAAAAGATTTTATTTCAAGAGCAAGTGGGTCAATTTTAGCTTTTAATGAGAGTTGAATTTGAGAAGCGATCGCTTGCACTCTTGGCAAACGCACGCTACCACGATTTGGTTGCAAAATCCCCACAATATTTTGCAAAGCTGTTTCAAAAGCCGCTAACCCGCTACTATTGGCGGCAGCAACATCACCTTTTAATCTCGCTCTTAAAGCAGGTAAAGCATCAACGCGGTATAAATTACTAAAACCTGGAGGCAATTCGGCTCGAAAGCTTTCTGCAACAAACAGTAGGCGATTTTGAACTTGTTTTTGCTCGTCGGGTTCGAGTAAGTTCAGAAAATTAGCGGCAAAAATAACTGTTTTAATACCGCGATCTAATAACCAATCTCGTAAGTTTTCCCGTTCACCTAAAGTCATTAACTTACGTGCATCTAGTAATTGGATAACTAAATCTGCACTTAAAAGTTGTTCTCGAACTAAATTATCTTGTTCATCTCGATCATTTGTTCCCGGTAAATCGAGAAATTCTACACCTGTTTCTAAGAATGGATGCGGACAAAAAACTTCTACAGATGCTACATCTTTTCGCATCTGTCTATTACCATCAAGAATTGCAAATTGTTGTAAAATTTCTGTGCCACTGCGATAAACTTCTGTACCATCTACCAACATGATGCGAGTTCGCACATCAGAGCCATACTTGACAGTAATCGATGCGCCTGTAGTTGGGATTAAATCAATTGGTAAGGTGCGATTTCCCAGCATGGCATTTAATAAGGTAGACTTGCCATGATTAAAAGGGCCAAATACCGCAATGCGGAAGCTAGGATTAACGAGATGATTGCAAATGGTAATTATATCTTGATGTAGTTGCGATTTGCGTTCTAAATTCAGTAATGCAGATGCAGCTTTGAGAGAATCTGCTAAATCCTTATAACCTTCATACTGTTGTTGCATAGTTCTCGTTTTCAGATTCTAGCTAGTCATGCATATCGTTTTATGTTTATGCTAGGCATAATTAACATATAATAAAAGTTTAATTCTTAGTGAGCAATTTATCGTCTATAGGAAAGTTTATTAAGACTAAATTTTTGACACAATACGGTTTAGTTAAGGCTAAAAAATAAAACTGGGTAGGTTGAGTTGAGGAACGAAACCCAACATTATCAAAACTTTGTTGGGTAACACTAAAGTTCAACCCAACCTACGATTTTTATTAACCCAAGGGTATTGACTTTTGACACCATTATTTTCTGTTAGGTTTAGGTTGCGTCAAAGTTCCTTTTTTCTTTGTGTCCTTTGCGCCTTACCCTGTGGGAAGCCGCTTTGCGTCTACGCGGTTCGTTTCTAATTGCCAAATTCAATTATTTTAACGAACCGCAAAGGACGCAAAGAACGCAAAGAGAAGAAAGGAATAGTTTAGGGCCTCCATCTGAGCATTTTTAGCTTCTATGTGGGAATGAGAGTAATAAACTCTTATTAACTATAGTAAGCTAACAAATTGCTATACGCCGCTTCAATTTTTTGCAACTGAGCTATTACGTCTTGCTGTAAGTTTTTTAAACGATTCAACTCACCTTCACGATTGATTTCGCGGGTTTGTTTCTGTTTGACTAAATTATCTAATTCAGATTTTCGAGAGACAATATCATCGTTTATCCGCTTACTCACTTCTCTTTCGTAAGAGTCAAAACACTCTTTCACGGCATTGTATACAACCTGAGATTGCTCGTGTGCGACTTGCGGTAGATGTTTAACTAACTCTTTCTTAGCTGTTTTAACTAACTCTTTACGGGCTTGATCTGCTTGCAAAAATCCTACTCCCAAACCTAGCAAAGCAAACCCGATTGGCCCAAGTAAAACACCTGTCACTGCCGTAATTATCCCACCAATACCAATTACAGTAAAGTAGTTTAACAAGATATTTTTCCAATCAAATCCGGCCCCCGCCATTGCGAAACCAGCAAGATTTCCTTTAGACAGTGATAACAATCCCATTGCCCATTTTGCCCAACCGGGAGAGTTATCTTCTTCAGTAGTAGTAGTGGTATGTACCTTTACATCTTGTCCGGTGAGCTTTTCTGTAATTTGATCTGTGATTTGATTGTAAGATGCGCCATATTGTGCAGCACTGCGAGAAAGTTCTTTAAAAGCTGCGTTAATATCTTTTTCAGCAGTTAATGTCCAAGCCGCAGATTTGTCGGTGATATATTGCTCAAAGGCTTTTTGCAGTGCGATGTTAAATGCTTCTCGTTTCCCACTACTGAGAAAATCAAACAAATTTAATTCCGGCTGATAGCGTAAGAAATCGGTTTCAAAAGTATTACCTAAGTTTAAAACGTAGCTGCGAAAAGATTCAGAAATTGTTCTTGCTTGAGTGTCTCTGGTATTGATAATTTCTTTTTGGAATTCATCTCGGATACCTGTGAGTTTGTTAAATTCAGGTTCTACTGAATCAATCCGTTTTTTTAATTCATTTACATCTTGATCGAGTAATGGTATACGCCTTGCAACTGCTTCGCGGGTATGATTGCAGGCAAGTCTTGCCAAGGTTCTGACTTGACGAAGTTCTGCGATCGCACGTTCTCTGGTAAGAAATGTATTAAGGGCTTCCATAAACTTCGGAAAGCCAGTCCCGTCTAAATCAGCTTGGGGATTCTTCAACCGTCGTCTGAGTGCTTGAATTGACGAAAGCTCAAACACCCGTTCGTCATAAATATTTTGACCTTCTACAGAACAATATTCTGCTAAATTTGCCTTGAAAACTTGCCGTAATCTATCCTCAGATGCTTGTAATTCTTCAACATCATCAGGATCAATCAATGATTCTCGCACCTGATCCCAAGCATTAACTAAGAAAAAAACAGTCAATCCTCGACCTTTGATATAATTTTCTAGGTAGCGACGCTCACCCAAGGTACAAGGTTGAGAAGCTCTCATCACAAACAGAATTGCATGGCAGTTATTTACATAACCCAAAGATAATTCGTTTCGCGCTTCTGTATCATTCAATCCTGGACTATCGACAATTTCAATTCCCTTTTCTAGTAGCGTTAAGGGATACTCAACTACTGCATAATCGACATCTGGAAAGGCTTGTTTTTTCTCCTGCTCTAGTTTTTTAGCTTCAGCCGGATCAATAGTATATTTATATTTAAAGTTTTGAAAATCTAGCTGTTGTGGGCTTTTTCCATCATTAAAATGAATGGTAACTTTCTTTTCTGGCCCATAGCGTAAAACTGTCAATACTGCGGTACAAGGGTTAACGTCGCTTGGTAATAAGTTTTCACCAATTAAAGCGTTCAGAAATGTACTCTTTCCTCGCTTCATATCCCCCAAGACTAAAAGGCGAAATACACCTTGACGGAGATTTTTACTAGCTACTGTAATATCTTCAATATCTCGCTCTAAGCTGAGTTTACCTGATGAAGAGTCGCCAGCCAACTCAGCTTGATTAATTGTTTCAGCTAGCTTGCTCAAACACACAGACATCTCCGATCGCACTTGAGCAACCCGCTCTAAATCTTGGATAAATCTGTCAGTTGCTACTTGATTAGTCATAATATTTAGACCTTAATTAAAGATTGGTTTTTTTAGATTCCAAAAATAATTTGTAAGATATCCACCCCAACGCACCAACAATAATAAATCCAGCCAACACAGAGGCTATTCTCACTGCAACTAGTGTTACTACAGCAAGAGCAAACAACTTTCCACCCAGAATCAGTTTTTTCATCCAAGGTTTCTGATCTGGTTGATGCTTCGCAGTTTGATGAAAAGCCGCATCAGTAGCATGGATGTCAGTTTCCATTTTTTGGAGTCGCAATTCAACTTCTCGCTCTCGTAATATGCGTTCTCGTTGTTCAAGTTCTTTTTGGCGATCGCTTTCAGATGTCATTGGTATCCATCCTGTCTAAAACCATGAAAAGATGTCAGCATTCACTTATCAATCATGGTGTATCCTAACTCACGGAATTATTTAAAAACACCAGTAAAATTACTATTTAATTTTTCATTGCTTATTAAGGTGCGATCGTGCAATGCTTACGGTGGGCTACGCCTATGCAAGGCAATGGGCATCATTCACAGTGTAACGATGCCTACATATCGCTCATTACATTGTCTGTGTAGCAGCCGCTTTTGAGTCTGCGGTGGTTTTTAACCGGGTAATGATCGCTTTACGAACGCGATCGCTTTTGCGTACCCCGCCTATCATCTCGTATTCCCGGCTATCTTTGCCATACTTCAACACCACACCACCAACTAAGCGTTCTGAGGTTTCGCAAATGCTCTTTTCAAGGGTTTCTATTTTTGCCTTTGCCGAATCTAAGGCAGTTAGCATCAGAATGGTGTGCGACAGATGGTAAAAGTATTAAGGGTACGGTGAAAAACTACGATTCATCGAGTCAAAATTTTGTCAGCATAGTATCAATCTTTGCTTGTAAAAGAGGACTTGTTGTCGGCCAAAAAAAACTTGCAAAATAATTCTAGAAAGTGGTAACGATTACGTTATTGCGGTTAAAGATAATCAGCCAAAACTACATAGCCATATTAAACGCATTGCTGCCCTAAGAAAACCGACAAGTCGTGTAGTAGAGACAGAAAAAACTAGAGATAGATTCACAACACGTACTGTAGAAGTTTTTCATGATTTAAATGGAATTGACCCAGAATGGACTGGAATAAAATCTTTAATCAGGGTTGAAAGATTTGGAACAAGAAAGGGGAAAAAATATCATCAGATTGTCTGTTATATTAGCAGTTTGATTTGCACAGCCAAGGAATTTGCTCTCGGTATTCGCGGGCACTGGGGTATCGAAAATTGCCTTCATTGGGTGAAGGATGTCGTTTTGAAGGAGGATAGTTCAACAATCCGTCTGGGCAATGCTCCGACAAATCTTTCCATCATCAGAGCGATCGCACTTAACATACTTCGTCGAAATGGTTATACTTCCATCACAATTGCCCAAAGATTTATCTCTCATGATATT
>NZ_JAYGHE010000111.1:0-16540 GCF_034931145.1 Nostoc sp. UHCC 0252
TACTGCTGTGATTCTAACTGGAGTCCAAAATTAAATTAATTAACTAAGTCCGAATAAACCCAAGGCATTTTGTTATTGTTCAATTACTTGGAGAGGCAAAATATCTATGGGTGAAGCTAAACGGCGCAAACAACTAGATCCCAATTATGGAAAGTCTAATTCTCAAAATCATGCAATGAGAGAATTAATGTATTTAACAACAGATGAAAAGGGATTAAGGTGGCTTGATATTATGCACAAGTCATTAAACCAATATCCAGGAACGTTAATTAAGCAAGAGCTTGAATCCAAAGGGGACACACAAGGCGTAGAAAAATTTAATAAATTATGTCATGCAACGGATGAAGAACTGCTTGCGTATACGATACAAGCAGTGCATTTCTTTTGTCATTTAGACCCGAAGTTTAGTTTTAAAAACTATAGTCTTTTCAAGGAAGAAGATATGGGTCATGTCATCAAATCTTATATGTATGCAATACTATGTATTTTCGACGTAGAAAGGAAAGCTACATTGGCAGTTTGAGATGGATGGGTTGAATCACAGGTTTAAAACTCTACCCGTAGAGATTACCTGACAATTTACCTAAAGTCACTCATCCCCTAGTAAGGCTTCGAGCTTGTTCAAAAGGTTTACTAGCTGCTTTTGCTTTCTAGGTTCTTTCCATAACTGACGCTTCTTAATGCGCTGGGTGATATTTTGGAGACGGTCTGGTATTTGGTTAGATGCTTTCGAGTCGGGCGTAAGTTCTACATCCGTCCAATCTGTGATTTTTTCTTTGATTTGGCTTAAAGACCAATAGTTAGCTATCGCTTCGGATAAAAGTTTTTTTCGGATTTCATTATTTCTTACCCGCGCCAGGGCTTGGGCTTTGGTGTATTCCAGTTTCCCTTCTCGCAGTGCTATTAAAATTTCTTCGGGCAGATTGAGCAAAGGTAAGCGTGTGGTGATGAACGATAGCCAATTCATGAGTCCCAGGCTCTCAAACACCTGTTGTACCGTGTTTGATTGTTCTTCATCTAGGTTAGGAGAAACGTTTTTACTAGATTCAGTTTCATCGGCTAACTGGTCAGAAACCTTGTTCCCAGTTTGTGGATTATCGGGGTTAGGAAAAACGTTTTTCCTAGATTCATTTTTCTCGGCTAAATGGTCAGAAACGTTGTCCTCAGATTGTGGATTATCGGGGTTAGGAGAAACGTTTTTCCTAGATTCATTTAATGAGGATTTTGAGGGCTGTTCCCCCTTACTGTGAGCGTTTTTCATTCGATACAGCAAGGATTTGACGGCTTCTACATCGCAATGCAGCCGGATTGCCAACAGGTGCAATATCCCTTCAGTTTCTTCAACAGGGTTCAGGTCTTCTCGTTGCAAGTTTTCAATCAAAGCCAACTGAAACGCTTGGTCATCAGATAGCTCACGCACAACCACAGGCACAACTTCAAGTTCTGCTGACTGTCCTGCCCGATAACGTCTTTCTCCTGCTACTAATTCGTATTTCCCTCCGCCAATTGGACGCACCAACAGAGGTTGGAGGATGCCATGCTGTTTGACTGACGAGACTAATTCTTTTAATGCTTGTGGGTCAAAGTATCGTCTCGGTTGGTGTGGGGGCAGAACTATATCTTCCAGCTTGATAGTAGTTTCAGTCGCTCTTGATGTTTCTGCATCCGGTGAGTCTAACCAAGGTGCTGGGGGTGGAGTTGTAATTTGACCCCCAAAGGGTTTGTCTGTTTGTTTGCGTCGGATCATAAAGCCTCCAAAGCCTTGGCGATTTCTTCAAGAATAGTGACTACAGGATGTTTCGGGTCAAATACTGCTAGGGGCGCACGTTCTTCTGACGCATCGACAAAAGCCGTGGCTCTGGGGATGGGTGGGAAAATACGACCCCAAGCGGAAAGTTGTTCTTGGATGGCTGCTAATGCGCGTTTATCGGCTGAATTCTGTTGAGCATACCGCGTAGGAACAAACCCGGCTATTTGGATTTTGCGGTTGGCTTTATTTTTGACGTGGGTAATAGTTTGTAAAAGCTCGTCTGTTCCCTCGAAGGCTTTTATATGGGTTTCAACGGGAACGAGTACGTGTGTGGCCGCGACTAAGGCGATATACGAAAGCAATCCTAAGCTGGGGGGACAATCTATAAGAATGAAGTCGTATTCATTTAGAACAGATTCAACGGCTTCCTTAAGGCGCAACTCGCGCATCGCAGCACTGACTAACTGCATTTCTGCTCCACTTAGGACTCGGCTAGCTGGAACCAAGTCCATGCCGTGAATGCCCTCATGAATCGGTAAGGGCTGCTCGTCGATAATGGCATCAGCAACGGTTTTTTGTAACTGAGATGGCACTAACCCCATGAATTTGGTCAAGCTTGCTTGGGGGTCTATGTCGATGAGAAGGACGCGGTGTTTTCGTCGCGCTAGGTGGTATCCCAGGTTTTGGGTCAGTGTCGATTTGGCGACACCACCCGCTTGGTTAAACAGGGCGATAATGCGGCAAAGAGGGTCAGAAGTTGACACTGGCTTTCGTTCCTAGAAGATACGTTGACATTTGGTCAACCGGCTCGGTTTTAGTTTCCAGTTTATTGAAGTGTATCAGAAGAAGAGAAGTTCTAGCTAAGACGGTAATTTCAGCAGTAGACTTTATAGAATCAAGCAACATTAAGTCATGACTATGACAACCAAACAAGCCATTTTTGAAGCGATTGAACAACTGCCAGAGCAGCACCAAGAAGACGTGTTGCGGTATGTTCAACAGCTTGCACTTACCCAGAAATCACCCTCCTCTTACTCACCCACTGGCAGTAGCGACCCCCTGGCAAACTTTATCGGTGCAGTATCTCATGGCTCCTTGGCTGCCAACTTAGACTCGGAACTCTATGGCGACTAAGTGCTGAATGGTCAAATCTGCGTGCGCGGTGTGGTTAAAAGTAGCTATTTACGGGTGCATCATGGAGACAAACTATACATTCAAATTCAATTCTGACACTGCCTTATCAGCCCTGAAAGCTGGTAAATACGACCCCATCAACTTTTACGAGGCGCGTTTAGACCTGTTCAACCTCTCGGTAATGGCAGACTACGATCAGCTAATTTGCCTGCCCACACTAACTGCTATTGACAAATACTGGTATCAGATTGAAACAGCCCGAAAAGTACTTAGACAACTCGGTGGACGCGCATTACTAGCCGATGAAGTCGGATTGGGCAAAACTATTGAGGCGGGACTAATCATAGCCGAGTACTTAGCAAGGGGTATGGTACAGTCCATGCTGGTGTTAACTCCTGCATCCCTAGTTTCCCAGTGGCAATCAGAGTTAAGTGACAAATTTAATATTGCTACTATCACCACAGATAATCGAGATCCCCAACAACCGATAAACGAATTTTGGACAAATAATCCGCGAATTATCGCTTCATTAAACACGGCTAAGTCTGCTAAACATTATCCCCACGTCACCAGTCGCACTTGGGACTTGGTTGTTGTCGATGAAGCCCACCACCTGAAAAATCGCACTACCCTAAACTGGAAACTGGTCAATGCCCTCAATAAGCGGTTTATCCTCATGCTCACTGCTACGCCAGTGCAGAACTCCCTTATTGAACTGTTTAATCTGCTCACCCTCCTCAAACCGGGACTGCTACAAACAGAAGCCGCTTTTAAAAAAGAATATGTCGATTCCAGAAATGGGCGAGTCCCGAAAAATCCAGAAAAGTTACGCTCTCTGATGCGGGAAGTTATGGTGCGAAATACCCGCGCCTTAGTAGATGTCAAACTGCCTAAACGCTTCGCCACCACAATTACTGTTACCCCGGCAGCAGGCGAGGAGAAACTTTACCAGGACTTGAGCGAGTATCTACGTTCTTCAGAGGATAAACTAGACAGGCTCTCCCGTACCAATTTGCTAATGCGTGCTGGTTCATCCCCTGGTGCTTTGGCTGACTCCCTCAAGCAACTGAGCAAACGCCTACCCGATGAGGAACTGAAGTCTTTAGCAAGACGAGCAGCCCAGGTGAAGCAGGTCGAGAAAGCAAAAGTATTGGTAGAAATGCTCTCAAAATCTTCCCAGAAAACCTTGGTCTTCACAACCCATAAAGCGACTAGCACTTATTTGGCCCAAACTCTCCTTGCAGCAAATATCCCCTTTGCAGAATTTACTGGTGGGATGTCCCTTAAACAGAAAGATGAGGCTATCGCCGCATTTCGAGATACTGTTTCTGTACTGCTGGCATCCGAAACAGGCGGAGAGGGACGTAACATTCAGTTTGCGAACGCGATCGTTAATTATGACCTCCCCTGGAACCCAATGAAAATAGAACAGCGCATTGGTCGTATCCACCGCATTGGACAAACCCAGGATGTTTTTATTTTTAACTTTTGTCTCAAGGGCAGTATCGAAGAGTATATTCTGCGGATCTTGCATGACAAAATTAATATGTTTGAACTAGTGGTCGGAGAGATTGAAACAATTTTAGGGAACGTGGATGATGAATTTGACTTTAGTGAAATTGTCATGGATATCTGGCTCAAGCATCAGGTTAAACCAGAATTAGATACAGCCTTCGAGCAATTGGCAGATAATTTGTTGAAAGCCAAAAACCAGTATCAGCAAATTCAAGAACTGGATGAACAGATTTTTGGCGAAGATTTTGAAGCTTGAGAAATTGATTTGACTAACTATGATTTCAGATCCAATTATTGCTACTTTAGAAAAAATTGTTTCTCTGCATGATGGGATAGCAGAACCTGCTGGTGAACACATTTTAAATGTGTTGTTAACAGAAAATATAGCATCGCTACTTTCCCTCCCCGAAGAAGTTACTTTTACAACTATTGCTGATGTACCCCAAAGTGTTTTTGTTACTTATCATTCAGAAGTCTTAAATAAGCTATCTGAACTATTAGCTGTTAAAGGACTTATTAGTGCGTTGGGTGTTAAAATCGATGGACATCTGAAAAACACAGGCTTTGAGAAAATTTTATTGGATAGACTCGCACCTCAAAATGGCTTAATTCGTTTTTTAGATGCTAAACCAGAAATTACTCGTTACATCTTGTGTAATGTCGCTTACACAGCGAATGCTTCCGAAAAAAGGATTGGTTTAGTTTCGTTCATTATCAATGAAATAACCGGAGTAACACCAGTAGAAATTGGGGATGCTTTGTTTTGGGAGTCTGACCTAATGACTGTGGAGCATCAAGAGACACCATTGGCGATGCCAATTGAAGAGTTGTTGAGGTTAATCGAACATCAAAGTGCAATATTAATTGGTAAATCTCTAGATAATTGGCAGGCTAAATTAACAAGAGCAAGAGCTAGGGATGAAGACAGACTCAAGGATTATTACAACACGATTAGCGACTCGATTCGCAACAAGATTGAGTTAAAAAAATTGATTGGTGATGAACAAGACAAAGAATTAGCACGAATTGAAGCCACTAATAGAGAGTTAGAGAGAAAATTGTTAGATATCCAAGAGCGTTATGCAATGAGTGTAGAAGCTTGGTTGCACAGTGCAATGATTATCCATCTCCCTACGGTACATATTCAGTGTGAGTTGCAACGAAAGAAAGTAAAACGGACTGTAACAGCAGTTTGGAATCCGTTCACTAAAATTCTTGAGCCGCTTCGTTGTGAATTATCAGGAGAGCCTGTTTACAATTTCTATTTAGATGACAAGTCCGCCAAAATTATCTCACCGACAGTTTGGAGAAAGTAATTGGTGAGATTTCCGCTACTAGGGTTTGACCCCCGATACCAAAGAGCAACCTTCCCCAAATCTGGCAGGGCAGCGTCATTCTTGAAACTTTGTCGCTTTTAAGCTACGATTTATAATCTATGGCTGATATCGTTCGTCAAAAAACACTGCTTGTCTATGCAGAAGAAGACGGCAAGGAGCCGTACACCGAATGGCTCTTAAGCTTGAAGGACTATGTGATCCGTTCCAGGATAATTCGACGGATAGAGCATAACTCTTGCAGGGCAATTACGGGGATTGCAAGCCAGTTGGAGATGGCGTGTTTGAACTGAGGTTTTTCTTTGGCAGTGGCTACCGCGTTTACTTTGGAGAATCCGCGAACGATCTAGTAATTCTTCTATGTGGTGGCGACAAGGACAGCCAGGACAGGGACATAGAAAAGGAAGCGAGGATATTGGCAGGCTTATCAGGAGGAACAGGATGAGCAAGAAACTGAGAAACCATGACGAGGTTGTGTTCGAGCAGCTGCGGAACCCGGAAATGGTAAAGGCTTACCTGGACGTTGCCCTTGAAGAGTACGAGCAGGATGGCGATATTGCGTTTTTTCTGGAAGCGCTGCGGAACGTGGTGGAAGCACGGGAGGGGATGACGAGCCTTGCGGAAAAAACGGGTTTGAACCGCCAGAATCTTTACCGGGCCTTGTCGCCAGAAGGCAACCCAGAACTGCGAACCATCAGCCTTATTCTGCACAATCTCGGCTATCGCCTGAGTGTGCAACCAATTCAAAGCTGAAAATTTCAAAGTATATGCGGGCTTTTACTGAAGCTTACCCAGATGAGCAAATTGTGCAGCAGCTTGTTGCACTAATTCCTTGAGGGCATAATGTTCGTATTTTGGATGCTATCAAAGACATAACAGCAAAGCTATGGTATGTACAAAAAACCTTCCTAGTGCATAGCTTAACTCATATCCTTACGCTTTAATTTACACCTATACATAATAACGTGTATACAAATTATCATGTATAGGTGTAAAAAATTTTATACATTTATCTGTAATGCTACATAAGTACAGATTAAAAGCTTACTTATAGATACGCTTGGGCAATTCTAAGCTTTCTGCTTGCAACTTTTCCACATAACTCTTTTGTAGTATTATATTACACGAAAAAGCCTGTCTTTAGGTTTGATTTATCTGCGATCGCTTAATTTTACATATTTAGCCTAGAGAGTAGAAAATTAGATATAGAGCAGATTAGAGCCATATAACAGGGTTTTTTTGTACAAACCCTCGAAAAGGGGGATTAAGGAATTTAATCTTGAATGGTGCTTTACCTTAAAAGAAAGCGCAAACCTTTATAGAGCTATAGCTTTGGGAGAGTCTCATTAGTCCTTAGACGATCTAAGAATTGCATTTTGAGACATAAAAAGAGACACAATACAGGAGTGTCTCAAAAAGTATAGTTTCTGAGACACGTTGGAGGGAAAAGCATTGCTGGCAAGGATTTGAAGTAATAATGCCAAACCTTGTTTTTACTATTCCCCCTTTTCGAGGGGACATACAAAAAACCCCTAACACGAATGTAGTTTTATATCTTCCTAAAAGAGTGGTACCCAAATTATTTTTGCAATAGAAACCTTTTTGATGAATTAACCAGCATAACTATTGCCATTCCCTTTCCTCAAGTTACTTTGAAAATTGCTATAAAATTTCAGGAATATAAAGTTTAGGCTTTGATCAATTGGTTTGATTTTGAAGTTATTACTAACTATCAAATATCAGGTTGTATCTCACTGACTTTTTGGGTACTTTCTAATCACATCCAAGAAAGAATTAATATATTTTACATATAGGCTTAAGAAAATTACATAAGCTGCTCCTGCTTTTAATATTGCCATGTACTCCAATCATTTATCAGGTTATGAAACTGACTTGAAGCAAATCCTTGATAAAATTAGGATGCTGGCTGACCAAATTCACCAGTCTTTTGAATTGAGTGAAATTCTCAATATTATTGTCACCGAAGTCAGAAAAACCTTAGAAACTGATCGCGCCATTATCTATCGCTTTTTGCCAGATGGAGATGGATGTGTTGGTGTCATTGAAGATATTAATAATAAAACCTTTGACCCTTGTTACAAAAAGCTATTAACCGACTTGCAGATTCGAGCTAATTTAGTAGTACCAATTTTAGTAAACAATCAAAAAATTGATGGAGTTTCTAGTATATATCCTCACTTGTGGGGCTTATTAATTGCTCACCAGTGCAGTGGTTCGCGTCAATGGAGTGCTTTAGAAATTGAGTATTTCCAACTAATAGCCGCAGAGCTAGGAATCGCTCTTGGGCAAGCAGAATGCCATCAGCGATTGGCTATATCCCACCAAAAGCTAACGCCGCAACTCAATGAAGACCTGAAAATTTTGACAGTTCAGCCAAAGTCGAAGTTGAGGTCAATAAAAAGAATTTTGCATAAGAATCTTAGAAAATCCATTATCCTCATTAATGAAAAGGATATTACCAAGCAACAAGCTGCACTACAAGAACGCTTGCGTATAGAAGAAGCACTCAGAGATAGTGAACAACGTTATCGTTCTGTAATTGCAGCGATGGCAGAAGGTATTGTTCTACAGCAATCCGATGGGCAGATTACCGCCTGTAACGACAGTGCCGAAAGAATTTTAGGGTTAACAGCCGATCAAATGATGGGGCGAACTTCCATCGATCCACGATGGCAAGCTATTCATGAAGATGGTACACCTTTCCCAGGCGAAACTCACCCTGCCATCGTCACCTTACGCACCGGACAGCCCCAATTTCATGTCATTATGGGAGTTCACAAACCTGATGGTAGCTTGACTTGGATTTCAATCAATTCTCAGCCACTGTTTGAATCCGATGAATTAAAACCTTATGCGGTGGTCGCATCATTTACAGATATCACAGTTTGCAAACAAGCACAACTTGCCCTCCAACAGCAAACAGAACGGGAACGCTTGATCTATGCGAGCGCTCAACACATCCGCGAGTCATTGGACTTGGATGAAATCTTGAACACAACTGTTGCCGAAGTTCGACAATTTCTGCAAACCGATCGCGTCATACTCTACCGCTTTAACCCAGATTGGAGTGGTGTAGTTGTCACGGAGTCTGTAGCAAAAGGTTGCCAGGCGATTTTGAATATGGAAATTACAGAAACATATTTTGTAGAAAGACAGAGACAGTTTTATCAACAGAATACCGTCAAAGCTACTTCAGACATCTATACCGCCGGATTGACCCTTTGTCATCTAGAGTTCTTAGAAAAGTTACAAGTCAGAGCCAAGCTAGTTGTACCAATTTTACAAGGCGATCGCCTTTGGGGTATTTTGGTTGCTCATCATTGCAGCGCTCCGCGTGAGTGGCAAACTTGGGAGGGCGAACTGCTTGGGCAATTGGCAACACAGGTAGCCATCGCTATCCAGCAATCAGAACTTTATCAACAATTGCAGCGTGCCAACCAGCAACTGGAAAAAATGGTGATGGTGGATGAATTAACTCAAATCGCCAATCGCCGATGTTTTGATCATAGGCTTGATTCTGTCTGGCAATATCTTTTACGAGAACAAGGTTTTATCTCACTACTTTTATGCGACATTGATTATTTTAAACAATATAACGATACTTATGGTCATGCGACCGGAGATGATTGTTTGCGCTTTATTGCCCAAGCTTTCAAGCAAAGTGTCAAACGTTCTAGAGATTTAGCTGCTCGTTATGGCGGAGAAGAGTTTGTTGTCATCTTGCCTAATACTGCTAGTGATGGGGCTTTTCACGTTGCCCAAGAAATTCATAAAGCGATCCAACAGCTAAATATTCCTCATGCTACATCGGCTGTGAAGCATCACGTCACCTTGAGTATCGGAATTGCCACAGTGATTCCGACACCTAATATGGTTCCTTTGGATTTGATTGAGGCCGCAGATCAAGCCCTTTATCAAGCCAAAGCAAACGGGCGAAATTGTTCATGTATAAAGAATAACATATTTTAAAACCCAATCACTGAAACAGCCTTTCGCTTCTGCTCTGGTGTAACTTCCTTCATAACGCTGTAAAGTCCCCAGGTCGCCGTGGCCAGAGATTTCTTGAATAGTTCGAGGGAGGTATCCCGACGCTCGACATCTGCGCTCTGGCAGTTCGCCTAAACGAATGGGTGCTGACTCCCTAACAGAGATGTTGGTATAGATCATTTTCTATACATTGTTCAAAAATCCAAAGCTGAGATAGCATTCTGTTTCTGCTTCTCAGTTACCCCCAGATATCGCTCCAAAGCTGCCAAAGTCCGATGCCCCGATATCTCCTGTATGTGGCGCAACGGTATTCCGGCATCACTCATCCTGGTTAACGCAGTCCTCCTAAAGCTGTGCGTACTCACCCCCTCAATAAAGAGCCGCACACAGGTATCTCTGAGGATTTTGTCAGCACTCACCTTATGAATATGCCCCAATCCATGCCGCCCCGGAAATAAAAACTCCTTACGGCGGTTGGGGTTGTACTCTTCTAAATATTGCTTAAGCTTTGGATGCACTCGAATTTCCCTAGTGTCCCGCTTGCCTTTGGTATTGACACTCCGTAGCACTAACACGCCTCTCACACCATTGCTGCCAAACACATCATTTACTGCCAACGTGCAAGCTTCGTTGATTCGACAAGCAGCATAAAGGCACACCCCAAATAAAGCGCGATCGCGTGGGTTGACAAAGCCCTCAGTAAATAGGACATTGATTTGATCAGGTGTGAGGATTTCTGCCCTACCGAATCGATTGATTTTCATAGGGTCTAGCCTACATGATCTAAGCCCAATAAAACAATGTAAGTCACCAAAAAGCCTATTGTTTCGTGGGCGATTCCAGGCGATTAATCAAGACTTATCAATCAGCCCGAAAGCGCAAACGCTACAACCCGCATTCTTTCGTTGGCTGATTAAACCTGCTTATGCTTGCAGCACTATGACCACTTGCAGGTATGATCTGCACCAATAGGGTTCGCTCATGTTGCGGCTTGCTCAACTGTCTATACTGCTTCTATACCCCTGGTTGATCAATCGTTGCTATCAAAACCGATATCAATTTTCTCTCCACCAGCGTCTAGACATGGTGTAGTAAATAAAATTTACCTTCCTGGTAGTGCGGGGGACATTTCATGTTACGGTCTGACTGGTTTTATAGGAAATTTTATATAAAATGGACGTTTTTGAAGAAAGCAGTGGCAACGTATTCGCTGACCTCGGTTTAGAGGATGCGGATGAACTTTTTACGCGGGGCAAGATAGGGATTCAGGTACTCCGCCTTCTGAAACAACGCAACCTGAAACAGCGCGAAATCAGCGAACTTCTTGGCATTCCCCAGCCAGAAGTCTCTCATCTAATGAAAGGAGAGTTTCAACGGTTCAGTGAGGGCAAACTCCTCATTTTCCTCAAGCGGCTCGATACGGAAATCACCTTACATCTTCGCCCTCGTAACGCGCTAGGCCAGTCTGCTGAAACTGTGATATCGCTATAGGGCAGGCTAACTTCCACGCACAAAGTTCCTTAACCACCGAATCGCCTCAGAGGTTGTTTGCTCGTTGGCAATTTGGAGGCATTGCTGCACAATTTCTCTTACGTTAGGAAAATAGCTGCTTTCTGTAATTACGTAATTATCAAAGAGCAATCTATAAACTAATAACTGCTTATTCTTTAACAGCCAAACCTCTGGCACTTTATAAGGAAGATAGTCATTAATACTGGTATAGCTAGTAACATCTACCTCAATGACTAAATCTGGTGGAGGGTCATTGAGCCAGTCGATACGGCTTTTACCTACTACGGATCTCCAATTTTCAATATAAAAGCAAAAGTCAGGCTCAATGCCACTAACTTGAGGCAAGCTCATGGTGATGGGCGTAAATGAGTCATATCTTTGCTCTAAATGATCCAGCAAAACCTTAGCAATATCTGCCAGCAAGCTTGCATCTCTTCCATGCTCCGGTAGCGGTGCCATCAACCAAATCTCTCCATGTCGATACTTGAGCCGAGGGAAGGCGCGATCTCCAAGTTGCTGACTCAGTAGTTGGTAATCTTGCCAAGACCCCAACATCCTGACAACTGTGCCAGGTGGCAACTCGATTCTTTCAGGTGTAATTACAGTGTGCATATTCGCCTGCCTTTAGAAACTCCGGCCATACCAAAACGGTTGACTGTTTTTGATGCCCCTCTGTTATTGGTAATAATATCTATTATCTCGTTATACGTTAACCTAAAAAGGTTAAATTTAACCTAATTCCAAAGTAGTAACAGCAAAAATATTGTGCCGATTAATATTAGTGGCATAAAGTTGTATAAATATGCTCGATAAGTTTTATTCTAATTTTTATCTTTTTAGCAAGGATTTTACTACTAAAATCAACTGTAATTATATGTTAATAATTAATCCTAAATAAAGATTGCTTTCTTCACTACTAACCCCTTCTCGCAAGCGAGGAGGGGTTAGTAGTGCAAGCAAAATGCAGAGTAGGTTATTTTATTATGGTGTGCCGGACGTGATATTATTCAAGCATGGCTTTTCTTTTTATATATTCATCCGAGTTAATTAAATTCCTCTCAAAGGCAATCTTTAAACTATACAGCTTTTCAAAATTATTGACCCGCTTATTTATTTTAGCTTGTGTTACTTCAAATTCATCTTCATCCATAACTCCCAAGTCTTTGAGTTCCTGAAGTTTTTGTACTTCCTCTTTAACTTGTTTTTTAAGTTTTATTAACTCTTGTGCTTTCAGTTGATCTGCTTGTTGAGACTTAATTTCTTTAATTGTTTCTAAAATTTCTTTCCTTTGCTCATCTAGTTCTTTAATCGGATGAAATAGAGGCATAAGGAATTCCTGAATAACAGGCTCCCCTTGACGTAGATTATCAACAACTGCTTGACCTATTAAGGTATAATTCTTTTCAGTCTTGAGGTCAATTTCCTTAATTTTAATTTCTAACTTTGAAAGTTGTTCATTTCTTTGAACTTCTGCTGAAGTTTGAGTTGAGGCTTCCGAAATACCTTCACTAATTGCACGACCCAAGTTCCCTAAAAAATTATTCATTATTATAGATTCCTTATCATATTAAACATTTGTAAAACCAAGAATTATAGAGAAGTTAAAATATTTTGTTTTTGCACTTTGAATTCTTCTTCAGAAATTTCATTGGCTTCATATTTTCTTTTGAGTTCCTTTAGGAGCTTCACAGCATCTTTGTTAGTGTCAAAACCAGAAGATTCATTATCATTTCTCTCCAGATTATCAATAAAAACTAATGTAGATTTTTCTTGTAGTCGCTGGCGAGCTTTATTAACTGCCATTACTTGTTCAGTTGTGATAGCTCCAGCAGTAATTAAAGAAATGAAACTGCTAACTCCTTTTGAATCTTCGCTTGGTTTTGTTACTAGGTTGAGTATGAAGCTTACAGCCAAAAAGTATCCAAATATTTTGAAAAAATTTATACCTCTATTTAGGTAGAACAGTCCTGCTGGAATAAAAATAAAAGTTAATATTCCAGCTACAGCAGGATTTTTTGCTGCTAGCTCATTAGTTCTAGCTATATCTCTCTGTGTACTAATAAAAGGATTCCAAGCATTTAATTTAGTATGATTGTCCAGTTGAACTGACATTTTTTAGTACCTGTATTGTTCAAAAAAAATAAAATATCTAGTAGTGAATTTGATAAAATTTTTAGTTTTATAATCTACTTATAAATAAATTATTTTTTAGATGAGGTGTTTAAGCAATTTAGATGAAGTTTTCTCTGTAAAAATCTTAGCTATTATTATTTTTTAAGTAATTGATAACATTACTGAACTATTAACTATTTTGATATAGATAATTCAGTATATTCATGGTTATTAAAGCCTCCGTGATCTGCCGAGGGCTAATGTCTCCTGTCTTAACTCTGTCTAGATGTCTGTCTGCCTCTGTCCATTGCTGCATAAGCATTCTGTCTACTTCTGTCCATCCTGTCCCTCTGTATGATTTGGGGCGATTTCGATGGTCGAGGCATCTAGCCAGACGGCCAGACTATTCTCAACCAACTCATTAAACAATCGCTTCAATTCCTCCGAACTGAACCGTTGACCCTTTACCTTAAAGTTTGGCTGTATCTCAATAATGACTGCCCATTAAAAGCGATCGCTGCCCCGGTGTGCCAGCAATTGCTACCAACCACGATTGAGATAACACCCGCTAGTAGTCTGGGTTTTGTGTGAGCGGATAAACATCAACGGCAGTCAAATCAATCAATGGGCAACGATGCTTAACCTAGAAGAAAGATGAATACCTGTTTGAGTTGACTGGGTGGAAGAAGCCCCTTAATGCTCGGCGTTACTTCCCGGTGTTGGGGGACGAGCAGAAACTTGGGGCAAAAACTAGTTAGTAGGGGCAATCTGGAGAGGATTTTAATCAACAGTTACATTTTGCTTTCTTCTGTCTTCTGGAATAGCCTCTTTTGAGGACTGCTCCAAATCCCAAAGCCATAATAGGGCCAAAAACTGTTGAGGTTTCAGGAACGGGTCGAACCTCAAAGCTTGCCCCAGTCACATTGTCTAATCCGAAACCTTCTCCACCATCATCATTAATTCGTGATCTAAAAGTCACTTTGCGAATGTCCTCTACAGGATTAGTTACAAAACCAAAGAAGCCATTGTTGACTGTTACTGGAATGGTGGTGAAGACCCCACCCATATCCAACACTAGGTCTAAATTGAGTCTTTCCCCAGTTTCAGCTCCAAAGAAATCTGCTCCCCATGCAAAAACTGGAGTCTTTAAAGTTAGGTCAACTGTGGTAGACCCAAATTCCGTGAATACTGAAGCATGATTTGTACCATTATTGTCGTCGTACTGGAAAGGTGGCACCTCAATAAAGTTGCGGAATTCCTCGGATACCAGACTGGTACCTACTCGAAGGAGTGTGAACTCTCCAACGTTAACAGGGGTGGTTCGGAATTCTGTGTCAAAAGTAAAACTTTCAAAATCTTCAACGAATGTGTCACTTCCTATGACAGCGGTGTTCCAATCAGTACGTGAAGTAAAAATCGTAAAAGCTTCCGCTTTTTGCGTGCCAAGGGTTCCCAGCGCCACGATTGCTGCTGTGGCAGCAGCCATTGGTAATTTTTTCATATAATTAAGTATTTTTACTAGTGTTAATGTCTTCTTGTTAGTCTAGTAAATTTAGTGACGTTTAGCAAATCCTGGTTCAAACTGATGATTGCAGGTTGGTTGCATTTAATTAAGGAAATAAACAAGCCAGCCACAGCAGCGTTACCAGAGGTAGGCTCCTAATAATAAATGGCTGTTTATGAGGTTATTTCTTATTGGTGTCTAGCAGACACGTACTAGACACTTGGTGTCTGGGTGGTGTCTGGGGTCGTGTCTGGCGGTGTCTATGCTATACAAGGGTTTTGAGCTTTGGTGTCTGTGGTGTCTGGTGTCCAGTGTCCACGAAAAAAGGGCGTTTTTGGGAGCAGACACCAGACACCGATGGCAGTCAAATTTGATTAAGCTTGATAACACCCTCGGCTATCCAATAAGCCTTTCCTGCCCCCACAATTTCATACATCCAGCCCTTGATTTGCTCTACAGTGAATCTCTCACCGTTCACTTTAAAATTGCCCTTGAACTCTCTTACATCAGCTTCTATTCGCTCAGTTCTGGTGAGATATTCATACAACTTTTGCGCCATTTGTGATAGCTTCTTAGGTTCATCTTGGGTGTCACCTGCTTTGTTACCAAGATTGAATTCCAGTTCATAAATCCGCTCTAAAGTGGCTTTGTCGATGGTTGGCGGTTCATTACTGGTCACAGGTTTATCAAGCTGAAAATCAATTCGCTTGTGGTCAATTTTAGGCAGTTCAATATCAATCCATTGCCCATGCCCAGGTAATTTAATCTTGCCCTGACCGCTAGCTTTAGCTTCTGTCGTGATTGGGTCAATAGTTGCGATTAGTTCTACTTCTAACAGTGCCGCATCTCGAAGTTTTGATAACCCTTTAGCTTTGGCTAAAATCTCCATCGTCCGATCATGAGCGACAAACAAAGGAATCATTAATTGTTTGCGAGATTCAGTCATGGCACAGCGAAACCATTTACCAATAAAATCCGGGTCAGGCTTCCATTTTTCATCCTCACAATCGTCTGGCATTGGCTCAACAATGTTATCTGTCCAAGTTGTAAACTCCTCAGCGACTACACAGAAATGTTGGTTTGTGTCTCTTAAGTGTTGTGTCCATTGCTCCTCAACCATTCCGCTTTCACGATAGGCTTTGTAACGGCGGCGCATTTCCGCCATGTACCATTGCATAAAGTCGGCTATTTCCCTGTAGCCAGTAATCAGATTCACCCCCCGCCATTCAACTTCAGTCCCGTGCGGGTCAAGTACAAAAATTTGATTCCAGCCAGCAGTACGCTTATGCCAGATAATCTCTCTAGTAGTCCACGACTTACCCGCACCCATGCCACCAAATATCAGAGTAGGGTAGCCGATAGTGTTGTTGATCCAGCGATATTTGTCAGTGGGGGCAATCGCTTGGTTGTCTGCCCCAGTAACCTTATCGTTGGGGTCAATCGTCCCTTGTAAAGTCTGGCTACCTTGCAAATAGGGCGTTTTCATCTCACGCAGTTGCTTAATATACTCTGCTTTCTGTTGCTCGGTCATCCCCGCCGTTTGCGCTTCAAAGATTGCGTCAGTTGCCTCCATTTGGGTAACTTCAATTTCCGTGTGGGCGTAAATCTCGGCTTTTTGGATATCCACAGTGCGATCATTGGCGATTAGATCCAAGTCGGCTTGCAGTTGAA
>NZ_JAYGHE010000112.1:0-16175 GCF_034931145.1 Nostoc sp. UHCC 0252
AAAGTTTAACATATTTTGGTTTTGGGCTGTTTTTATCGGATTTTTCTTAACATTCAACACTTTTGGTTCAGCGCCTGTGCAAGCTTTTCTATATTTTTTAGTGAAGGATTACGAGTCCCTGTTTCGATACTAGAAATGTAATTGCGATGAAGACCAGCCCTTTCAGCTAACTCTTCTTGAGAAAGGTCTAATTCTCGTCGTCGCCGTCTAATAGCTTTGCCAAAGCGATATTCAATATCTGGATCTTGGTTTTTTTGCCTCACAGAACCATCGTGAGGGAGTGTAGATAATTAATCTATACACAATAAGTTTAGTTTTGCACACTATATGTTAATTTAAAAATATTGGTGCAACGCTATCCGCAATAAATATGACGAATACATTTCCTCAGATTCCGCCAGTAGCGATGCCAAAAGTAATTCCCAGCGAATTCCCTCAGCAGAGATTTCATCTCGGTGAATGGGTGCGATGGTTTCAAGTACCCAACGGTGACTTTGGCCGCGTCATCGGAGTAATCTACACGCAACAAGCCAGTTGCATTGCCACTGGCTTACATTACTTGGTTCTTTTAGATGAGCGCAGTCCCTCTCGTGAAATTTGCATCTGTGACTTTGCTTTCGAGGATGATATCGAATCCCTAGAAAAGTCATCATTGGAAGGGCTTCGGGGCAATCATGTCTGAAGCTCAACAACATCAGCAGTTGCTAGAACTGCACAACCAAATGTTTCTGTCCCCCCAAGATTTTAGCTATCGTTGGGGATTGGGTTACGAAGAATTAGCGAAAATCTGTGCCATCTCTAAATCGACGGCTTATCACTGGTTGGGTGGACAAGCCAGCCGCAGAGAAGCTGGATTACCTTATCAGCGAATTATGGCTGTGGCTGATTTTCTTTTCGCCAACGCCGAAGTAATTAATCCTCTGTTGGAAGAGTGGCATAATTCTCAACCACCAAATTAATTCTTCAGTTTTTGCAAATTGACAAAACTTTTCTTCATCACCTTGACTGGCATAAAAAATAGGTAGTAGGGTGCAATTTATCGTCATCAGCCTACCCACTGCTCCATGAACCGCTCCACCAATGATTCCTATTACTTGCCCTCCAGTATTGAATTGACCCAAAGCCATGTCCTGATTCATCGCATGGCAATCCCTCTCAAAAATGCAATCAGCTACTTACAACAATTTCCCCAGTCAGAATACGAGGATATTTGCCGGGATGCTTTTGAGTTAGGATTTCTTTGCTTGCAAACTGCTCAAACTCGTCATGGCAACGAATTAATTAAGCAGCAGATGGAATCCTTGTTGGTGGAGTTTCAGCAGGCAGTCAAGGTAATTGCAGAGTCTTTCCAGCAGGAATTAATTAATCAAGTCGGGACAGATAATGGGCAATTATTAGCTCCACTCCAAACTCAAATTAATCTGACATCAGCCATCCTCACTGAAAAACTCAATAGCGTCAGCACTTTACTTACACTCGAAATTGACCCCGCCAGAGAAACTTCTGTTGTTGGCCGCTTTCTCTCTTCATTACGTCAACTTTTAGATGCCAAACGCTCTGATTCAATTCAAGGCGCATTTAAAGCAGCATTAATAAATGCCACTAAGGAAAATGGTACTCTGGCTGCGGCAGTTAAAAATGTAGTTTCTGAGTCTGTCAAACCATTAACCGAACAAGTAGAAAAATTGACCAGAGAAATTCGAGATCAACAGGTGACACAACAAGTACTTGAGCAGACAACTGCAAAAGGCATCAACTTTGAAGAATTAGTCGTTGTCGAACTGCGAAATTGGTCAAAGTTGAGTGGAGTAGAGGTGGAGCATATTGGCCGTGATGGGGATACCGGCGATATTCTCCTAAAGTTCACCAGTAAATCGTTAGCTGTAATTGAACTGTCAATAGTGATTGAAGCTAGGAAACGACCTTCAAAACCTTTTGGTCGCCAAGCAATCACTCAACATTTACAGTCAGCAATGGTGCGGCGTTCTGCAAACTCGGCAATTTTTTTAAGTTATTCCCGCGAGGGATTAGCGCAGGAAATCGGTGATTGGGCAGAGGGCGTTTCTGAGTCGGGTTATTGGATCGCCACAACCCATCCATTTTTAATTATTGCTATCCGCTTTTTGGTGATCCAGCAAAGGTTAAATAAATTGCGTACCTTTGAGTCAGAATTGGATGTGACTGCTGTTGAACAACAAATTCAGCAGATCCGCACAGCTTTAGGACGAATCAGAACTATAAAAAAATCCCTGACGGAAATTGGTAAGGGTGTGACTGTAATTAAAGCCGAGGCAGATGCACTGAGTACAGATATTCAATCAGCGCTCAAATCAATTGAGCAAACACTAAGTTTTGTTCCAAGTGAAAGTACTGGCTAACAGTTTAGCTAGCATACTCCTGCAATATTTCTCACCCAATAACGCACCCAGGATTTTTTAATTCAGCTTTCACAAAAATTGATGGCGCGATCGCATCGCGTATCAGATCGAAATAGCTATAGCCATCCTCATCTTTACCAGCCTTGCTGCCAGTGGCATAGAAGGATTTTTCCAGAGCATTAATAATTTGATTCTGCTTGAGGCTTTCTTTTAGCTGCTCAATTTCCTGTAGCAATGTGGTCTAGGACTTACGCACTGTACAAACGAATCATCTTGTGTGTTAATCTTACGTTGCTTAGATACCGCTTCTTGGCGGTGCTAGCGATCGCCCAGTACGAGAGATAAATGACGAACGGACAAAACGGACAAAAGAAAAAATTAGAAACTCAGCTTTGGAATATTGCCGATTCGCTACGGGGCAAGATGAATGCTGATGAGTTTCGGGATTATTGCTTAGGGTTTATTTTCTATAAGTACCTATCCGAGCGTCAGCATCTTTACGCTAATGAAATTTTAGCTGAGGATAAGATTGATTTTCTAGAGCTTGATGAGTCGTCGGAAGAGGGGCAGGAATATTTAGACGCAATTAAAGAGGAATCTATTGCCGAGTTAGGTTATTTTTTGAAGCCATCTGAGTTGTTTAGTTCTCTGGCTAAACGGGCATTAGGCAATCAGGCCGATAAGGATGAGATTAGTGATGAGGAGTTAGAAAAGAGTTCAATTTTTATTTTGGGGGATTTGACGGATGTTTTAAATAACATTGAACGCTCGACTATGGGCAAGGAAAGTGAGGAAGATTTTGATCATTTGTTTGAGGATCTGGATCTGAATTCGACGAAGTTGGGGCGGACTCCGAAGGCGAAAAATGCTTTAATTGCCAAGATTTTAGTGCATCTGGATAAGATTGATTTTCGGTTGGGAGACACCGAGAGCGATGTGCTGGGGGATGCCTATGAGTATTTGATTGGGCAGTTTGCCAGTGGTGCGGGGAAAAAGGCAGGGGAGTTTTACACGCCGCAGCAGGTTTCTAAGGTATTGGCGAAGATTGTGACGACGGGGAAGGAGCGGCTGAAGTCGGTTTATGACCCGACTTGTGGTTCGGGATCTTTGCTGCTACGGGTGGCGCGGGAGGTGGAATCAGTCGGGGATTTTTACGGGCAAGAAATGAACCGCACGACTTACAACCTGGCGCGGATGAACATGATTTTGCATGGGGTGCATTATCGGAATTTTGATCTTAGGCAAGAGGATACGTTAGAGAACCCCCAGCATGAGGGTATGCGGTTTGAGGCGGTGGTGGCGAATCCGCCGTTTTCGGCGCAGTGGAGTGCGAATAAGTTATTTGAGTCAGACGATCGCTTTAGTCAGTATGGGAAGTTAGCCCCAGCTTCTAAGGCTGATTTTGCCTTTGTCCAGCACATGCTGCATCACCTAGATGAGAACGGCATTATGGCGGTGGTGTTGCCCCACGGGGTTTTGTTTCGAGGAGGGGCGGAGGGGCATATTCGCCAGTATCTAATCAAGGAGCGGAATTGGTTGGATGCGGTGATTGGGTTGCCTGCGAATATTTTTTATGGGACGAGTATCCCGACTTGCATTCTGGTGTTGAAAAAGTGCCGGGAATCTCCTGAAGATGTTTTGTTTATTGATGCCAGTGCCTATTTTGAGAAGGCGAAGAATCAGAACTATTTGCGGGATGAGGATGTTGAAAAAATTATTGCGACTTATCGCCAAAGGATAGAGGAAGCTAAGTATAGCGATCGCGCACCGTTAGCGGAGATTGCCGAGAATGATTTTAATTTAAATATTCCGCGTTATGTGGATACGTTTGAGGAGGAGGAGGACATTGATCTGGCGGCTGTAGCGGCAAAGTTGAGGCAGTGCGATCGCGATATGGTGGAGACGGATCGGCTGATTCGGGGGTTTTGTGATGAGTTGGGAATTGAGGCACCGTTATGAGCGATAAAACCCACCAAAAATATCCTGTATCTGTACAACATGGAAAACCTCGCCTAGCACCTCTAAAAGAGGGCTGGGACAGATTGTCGATTAGCGACTTAGTTGAGGAAGTAATCCGCCCTGTAGTAATGGAAGACGATGAGCTATACACTCTCGTAACTGCAAAACGCTCTAGAGGAGGAATTGTAGAAAGAGAAAAGCTCAAGGGGAGAGATATTGCCGTTAAAAGTCAATTCTATATTCGAGAAGACGACTTTTTGATATCGAAACGGCAAATTGTACATGGAGCTTGTGGATTTGTACCTAAGCAGCTTGATGGTGCGATTGTATCTAATGAATACTTAGTTATAAATTTCACAGATAAAATCATCCCTGAATTTTGGAATTTTCTGTCTTACACAGTCTATTTTCAACAAATTTGTTTTCATTCCAGTATTGGCGTACACATTGAAAAGATGCTCTTTAAGGTGGAGCAGTGGTATTGCTGGAAGATCAATATACCTAGCCTGGAAGAACAAGAAAAGATTGCTAGTTTTTTGGGGGCTGTCGATCGCCGTTTAACCCAACTCCGCCGCAAGCAGGAACTCTTGCAGACCTACAAACGCGGCGTAATGCAGAAAATCTTTTCTCAAGAGATTCGGTTTAAGGGTGCGATCGCTTCTCCCTTCCCCGATTGGGAAAGAAAGAAGTTAAAAGAAATTTCGCTGATTTCTTCTGGAGTAACACCATTAAGATCGAATGATGTTTATTTTAAAGATGGCTCTATTCCGTGGGTAAAAACTACAGACTTAAATAATTCCGAGATTTGGGAGACTGAAGAACTTATCTCCGACATAGCCCTTAAAGAAACTTCTGCAAAAAAGAATCCAGTGAATTCGATATTGATTGCAATGTATGGGGGTTTCAATCAGATTGGGAGGACAGGAATATTAAAAATAGAAGCTGCAACAAATCAAGCTATTTCAGTTGTTCAAGTCAAGAATAACTTAGATCCTCAATATCTATTGTTCTTTCTTAATAGCAATGTAAAAAAATGGAGGAAATATGCAGGTAGTAGTAGAAAAGATCCAAATATAACTAGCAAAGATGTTGGTGATTTTTTAGTATATTTCCCAAGCAAGAAAGAACAAGAAAAAATAGCCAACTTTCTAACCGCAATTGATCGCAAAATCGAAACCCTCTCCCGCCAAATCGAACAAACCGAAAAATTCAAAAAAGGCTTACTGCAAAAACTGTTTATTTGAAAAAAGGAACAAGGAATACAATAAAAGTATTACCTATTAACTAATAGAAAGTATGGAGATTTAAGCAATGCTGAACTTGCAAATTACCAAAGAACAAGTATTTAGTTTACTTGAACAATTATCTTGGACAGAACAACAGGAGGTTTTGCAATATCTCAGTCAAAAACTCCATAGTCAACCAGTTGATAGTCAATCTAATCCTGATAATGCTTCAGAGCATCCCATTAACCAACTCTCAGGGAAAATTACGGCTTTTCAAGGGGTTAATCCTTTAGCTTGGCAAGAGCAAATTCGGAGTGAGTGGGATGAAACTGGATTATCTCATTGATACTAATATTTTGATTTCATTGTTCAATCAAGAATTAACCCAACCTATACCTAATGGTAACATAGGTTATTCTGTCATTACAAGTATTGAGATTTTATCTTTTAAGGGTTTATCTTCGCAAGAAGATAATTTAATTCGCTCAACTCTAAAAACTCTTATCGAAGTATCTCTAGATACGACTATTGCCGAAAAAACAATTCAATTAAGGCGAAAATATAGCTTAAAGATGCCTGATGCTGTTATTCTTGCGAGTGCTTGGGAGTGTGCAGCAGTGTTGATTACCAATGATAAGCAGTTATCCAAAATCAGCGAAGTACAGGTTATTTCTTTAGCAACGAAAAGTTAGGGAACAGCGAATAAAATAAAAGTATTACCAATTATAAAAAAAATGATCGCCGCCAAAGACAAACCCACAAACTTAACCCCCGAAGAATACTTTGCCTGGGAAGAACAGCAACTAGAAAAACACGAACTGATCAACGGTCAAGTTTATCCTATGGGTATCTATGCTATGACCGGTGGTAGCAAAAACCATAGCCTACTTGCTGCCAGATTGATCACATTGTTTAGTAATCATTTAGAAGGGAGTGGCTGCGAAACTGCAACTTCAGACCTACGAATTAATATTGTCGGCACAAATAACTACACCTACCCAGATGTCAGCGTTACTTGTGGCGATCGCGATAAAACCACAACCCAATATATTACTTACCCTTGCTTAATCGTCGAAGTCCTCTCCACCAGCACCGAAGCCTACGATCGCGGCGGCAAATTCCGAATGTACCGCCAAAACCCAGCCTTAATTGATTACCTACTAGTCAGTTCCACCAGCATCGAAATCGACCTTTATCACAAAAACGATGCAGGCGACTGGTTGATTATCAACTACAAAGAAGGCGACGCGATCGAACTCAAAAGCATTAACCTTAATTTCCCTATTGAACAAGTCTATCGCGGTTTAACCCTTGAACCAGGGAATGGGGAATAGAATCAAAGCATTACCTACTACCCATTACCTAACGCCCAATATGCTAACCCTCGAAACCGTAATCCAAAAAATCCAACAACTCCCCCCCGAACAACAAAAAAAAGTGATCGAATTTGTAGAATTCCTAGAATTTCAAACCGATCGCCAACAACAAGATCAACAACCCAAAACATCTACCCAACAGGATCAAGACTTTTTCGCCCTAGCCGGAATTTGGGAAGGGAAAAACATTACCCTAGACACCATCCGCAAAGACGCATGGGGTGACGAGAATCAATGATTTTGTGTGATACCAATATCCTCATTGAATTCTATAAAAATAATACCGCTATCATTCAAGAATTACGTTAGCTTGACATTCATCAATTAGCCATTAGCGTAATCACTAGAGCCGAACTGTACTATGGCGCAATCAATAAAAACGAACTTAATCGTATTCAGCAACACCTAGACCTACTCCAAAATATCCCTATCGATCAGCCCATTTCAGAGAAATTTATTCAACTCATGGCGCAATATTCCCTAAGTCATAAACTCACAATTCCCGATGCCCTGATTGCTGCCACTGCCCTAACCCATAACATTAGCCTCTATACCTTAAACCTTAAAGATTTTCGCTTCATCCAAGGCTTAAATATTTATAATCCCACCCATTCCCCATGACCCAAACCGAAGCCGAACTTGAACAAAAACTGATTGAACGTCTAAGAGGATTAGACTACGAACCTGTCACCCTTCGTAATGCCGAAGACCTGAAAGCCAACCTCAAAACCCAACTGGAAAAACATAACGGTATCAAACTCAGCGACACCGAGTTTAAAAGCATCCTCAACCACCTCGACAAAGGTAACGTCTTCGATCGCGCCAAACGCCTCCGCGACAAAATGGAACTCAGCCGCGACGACGGCAAAACCTTTTACCTGGAATTCCTCAACACCGAACACTGGTGTCAAAATCAATATCAAGTCACCAACCAGATTACCCAGCAAGGCAATTACAAAAATCGCTACGACGTAACCCTGCTGATTAACGGCTTGCCCCTCGTGCAAATTGAACTGAAACGCCGAGGACTGGAACTCAAAGAAGCCTTCAACCAAATCAACCGCTACCAGCGCCATTCCTACGGCGCAGACAATGGACTGTTTCAATACGTCCAAATTTTCGTCATCTCCAACGGTGTCAATACCCGCTACTACGCCAACAACCGCAAACAAGAATTTAAACAAACCTTCTACTGGGCAGATCAAGAAAACAAGCTGATAACCCAACTGGAAGACTTCGCCGACAGCTTTCTGGAGAAATGCCACATCTCCAAAATGATCTGTAAGTACATTGTCCTGCACGAATCCGACAAAGTGCTGATGGTGCTGCGCCCCTATCAATATTACGCAGTAGAAGCCATCATTGAGCGAGTCAAGGATACCGATAAAAATGGCTATATCTGGCACACCACCGGATCAGGCAAAACCCTCACCAGCTTCAAAGCTGCCCAAATTCTCACCCAAATACCCAAAGTGCATAAAGTGCTGTTTGTCGTCGATCGCGCCGACCTCGATTATCAGACCAGCAGAGAATTTAATTATTTCAGCCCCGACTGCGTAGACACCACTGACAACACACGCCAACTGGTAGAACAAATGGCTGGGGATAATCGCCTCATTGTCACCACTATCCAGAAACTCAACCGAGCGATCAAATCCCAACGCCATGAAACCGCAATGGAGAGCTTGAAAGATAAGCGCATTGTGTTTATCTTTGATGAATGCCACCGTTCCCAATTTGGCGAAACCCACAAAAATATCGTCAAATTCTTTACCCAAGCCCAAATGTTCGGCTTTACCGGGACTCCCATCTTTGCCGATAACGCTGCTAGCAACGAACACGGTAAACGCACCACCAAAGACCTATTCCAGGAATGTCTGCATAAATATGTGATCACTAATGCGATCGCTGATGAAAACGTGCTTAAATTTTCCGTCGAGTATTGGGGCAAAATCAAACGCAAAGACGGCACGCTGATCACAGAGCCAAAATTAGACCGAGAATTCTTTGAAAATCCCGACCGAATTTCTCTAATTGTCGATTGGATTATTGCCAACCATAACCGTAAAACCCACAGTAGAAAATTCTCAGCGATGCTCTGCGCCAGCAGCGTAGACACCCTAATTACTTATTACGACACGTTCAAAAACAAACAAAAGCAGGGATTACATGACCTACGAGTGATCACGATTTTTACCCCTGGCTATAACGAAGAAGACCAAGACGCAAACGGCTTAATTGGAGAACCTGATTTTAATATCAGCGCAGATACAAGCAACCGTAGCCATAGCCGCGACAAACTGAATCAATTTATCGCGGAGTATAACCAGATGTACCAAACCCAACATTCCGCCAAAGATAGTCAGGCTTTCTATGCCTACTATAAAGATATCGCCAAGCGGATGAAAGACCGCGATCGAGAAAACTTTCAGGATCAGGAACGCGCCGATATTCTATTAGTCGTCAATATGTTTCTCACGGGCTTTGATGTCAAAAAGCTCAATACACTTTACGTTGACAAAAATCTGAAGTATCACGGATTAATTCAAGCATATTCCCGCACTAATCGCATTTTGGGCGAACTTAAATCCCAAGGGAATATCGTCTCTTTCCGTAACCTCAAAGAGAACACTGATCAAGCCGTTGCCCTCTTTTCCGACACCAACGCAAGCGAAGAAATTTTCATTGAACCCTACGGATACTACATTGAAAAATTTAATGAGGGGGTGCAAGAACTGAGGGCAATTGCCACTATTCCTAACGATGTCAATAAGCTTATTAGTGAAGACGACCAAGTTGAGTTCGTTAAAGCCTTTCGTAATCTTATCCGTTTACAGAATGTAAGTAAATCATTTACTGAATTTAGTTTTTCCGACTTGAATCTGGATGAACAAACCTTTGAAGATTATAAAAGCAAATATCTGGACATCTATGATAGAACGCGATCCAAACCCGATGACGAGAAAGAATCTTTGATTGAGGAAGTCGATTTTGAACTGGAACTGATCCAGCGAGACGAAATTAACGTCTCCTATATTCTTAAGCTGCTGGCTAACCTCCAGCGAGACATCAAGGATGATGCTACCCAGGAAGATTACCAAAATCAGAAAGCGTCTATCCTTGAGCTAATCGGGAAAGAAGTCCAACTACGCAGCAAGCGGGATCTGCTTGAGAAATTTATCGAAGAGCGGCTACCCACCCTTGAACCCGAAGAAAAAGTGGAAACCGTCTTTCAAGACTTCTGGACTCAAGAACGTGTTGAAGCGATTCAGCAACTCTGTATAGAGGAGAACCTCAAGATCGAAGCCGTTAATCAAATGATTTCCGACTACAAATTTTCTGGCAAAGAACCGTTAAGGGAAACCGTGTTGAGTGCTTGCAACGAAAAACCGAAATTATTAGAGCGTAAAAAAATATTTGCGCGAGTCGTATCAAAATTACTCGACATCATCAACAAATTTGATGACGCTCTTGGTGAGCTTGGGGAGGAAGAATAAAACAGTTCTCAAAGCAGGCGATCGCATCTGTGGTAGAAGTAGATGCAAACAAGTTAGCCCAGATGTTACCACCTGCTGAAGTGGGAATGCAACTTTGGACTACAACTGCTGTGCATTCTCAAGGTATTTGCAGAGCGATCGCGCATTTCCAAGGAATGTAAAAATTTTAGATAGATGCCAAGGTGGGATGTAAACCTCGTGCTACATTGTTAGACAGTTTCTTACCTCCTCTACTAGTGTCTAATATTTCTATTGGTATCCGAATACCAACTAATCTTCATAAGCGGTTAGAAGTCTACATTGCCGAGACTCACTTAACCAAAACCGAAGTGATTTTAAATGCTTTGGCTCAGTATCTGGGTGCAAGCGAAGAAATCCCGTTGAGCCACAGAGCGGCAGCATTGGAAGCTCGAATGTTAGAGCTAAAAAGTTTGGTCAAAAACACTTCAAGTAAAAATATAAGCGCCATTTAACTGGATTTTCTCTCCGAAGTTTTTATTTAAAGATTTAACAATATGAAAATTGAAATCCAAGGACGAGATGCAGTCAAAGCTACAGAAGAACTTTTAGCAATTGAGGGACTAGAAGGAAACTATCAAACCATTGAAGAAGTCGAGCGAGAAGGAACCTTAGCCACCATAGCCACAATTGTGGGAATTGTGAGTGGAACATTGACCGTTGCAGAAAGCATTCACAAGTGGAAGGAGAAGTATCAAAAGTCCTTACATGACCCAACTGGTGCCAGGATTGAGAAAGTTTTAATTGTTACTGATGACAATCGGCGATTACTGCTCAAAGACGCAACAGTAGAGCAAATCAAAGAGATTCTAGAAAACTACAAGTAGCAATGAAGATTCTCCACATTAGTTTGACCCTGCAAGGACAGGATTATGTTTCTTTACGCTATTTTTGGGACAAACCTGCTGATTACAAGGAACACAGACTACTTCTGGCTGAAATCAAAAAGTTAAGTGATAAAGCAGAAACAGACTACTACACCCGTCTCCCGGTGGATTATGCGACCACGGGACAAGCACTTTACAACTGGCTAGACAAGAGCGATCGCATTTTAGCCAATGCCCTAAAAGAACCCCATCCCCAAGGTTTGATTATAGCGATCGCCACAGATAAAGGACTAGCGCATCTGCCTTGGGAACTTCTGCATAATGGCCATAGTTTTTTGGTGGAGAAAACACCCCCAATTATTCCCGTGCGATGGGTATCCAATGGTAAAGCAATAACTACAGCTAACTCTCCTCAAAATCGCCCCCTGAATGTGCTGTTTATGGCTACTTCGCCGTTAGGAGTTACACCAGAATTAGATTATGAAGCTGAAGAAGGTAAAATTTTACAGGCAACCGCACGCGCCCCGATAGATTTGAGAGTAGAAGAAAGCGGCTGTTTAAAAGAGTTGAGTTATGTGGTTAGGGAATATGAAACAGGATACTTTGATATCTTTCATTTAACAGGTCATGCGACTCATGAAGATAAAAAGCCCTTCTTTCTGGCTGAAGACGAATATGGCAACCGAGTTGATAGCGGTACAGCCGATATTTACAATGCCCTGCAATTTCGATTCCCGTCTTTAATTTTCCTCTCTGGTTGCCGTACAGGTTACTCGGCTGATGGTGCAGTTCCCTCAATGGCAGAAGAATTATTGAAAATGAGTGCAACTGCTGTACTTGGCTGGGGTCAAAATGTCCGCGATACCGATGCTACTGCTGCGGCTAGTCAATTGTACTGGGAATTATCTCAGGGGGGGACGGTGACACAGGCTTTATCTTCTACCTATCGGACACTGATTCAACAAAAAACCCCTGATTGGCATAAATTACGGCTGTATGTGGCAAATACTTTACCGGAAGCCTTAGTAACGACTTTAAGGACAAGGGGAAGAAAGCAACTGCCAAAACCTTCTACTACAGTAGAATTTAGAGATGATGAAAATCGGTTAAGAGTTGCTAAAAGGGAAGATTTTGTCGGTCGTCGTCGTCAGTTACAAAATTGTTTGCGAACTCTGAAGACAGATTTTGACAAAGTAGGGATATTAATTCATGGAATGGGTGGATGGGGGAAAAGTACCATTGCCTCTCGACTGTGGGATAGGCTACCTGAACATGAAAAAATTCTCTGGTGGCGACAAATTGATGAATCTTATTTGATTCAAAAACTCAAGAATAAACTGATTAAGCCAGCGCAACTCGAACTAATTCCCTATCTAGAAAATAGTCAGATTGAACTAAAATACCGATTAAGTTACCTATTCAATCAACTATCAGAAATGGGAGAAAAACCATTTCTCCTGATTGTTGATGATTTTGAATGGAATCTCGAACCCCGTGCAGGTGGATACATTCTTAAAGATACAGCAGCCCCAATATTAAAAGCTTTAGTTGAAGCAATCCAAGAAACGGGAAGTAACAACAGGATTATTATTACTTGTCGCTATGAATTTGATTCTGATTTATTGGAATATTTCTATAAACAAGGCTTACAACCACTTAAAGGGTCTGAACTGACTAAAAAGCTCAATCGCTTAGATAATTTTCAGTCTGATAAACTCCCTGCAAATTTACGAGAATGGGCATTAAATTTAGCAGATGGGAATCCTCGCTTATTGGAATTCCTGAATAATGAAGTATTAAGCAAACAAGACGCAGAGGATGAACTAATGAAACTGGAACAAACTCCCGAATTATGGAAAGAAAAAATTATTTGGGAAGAATTGTATCAGCTTATTGATGAGTCGTTACAGAAAATTCTTAGCTGTTGCTTAGTTTATGAAATTCCTGTATCGATGGCAGCTTTAGAAGCAGTTTGTAATGAGCTTCCTAATTATAAACAGCAGTTAAAACGGGGGCTAAACTTGGGACTAATTGAGGTAAGTCCTGAAGTTAAAGAAGAAAATAGGGTTTATCGAGTTTCACGGATTTTACCCCATATTATCACTAATATTCGCCTCCCTGAAGCACCAAAAGTCTATTCTCTCTACCAAAGAGCTTCTGATAAATTACATGAGTTATGGGGTAATAAAGAGAACAAAAACGAAGAAAAATGGCAAGAAATTTTTCGGTTGAAATTCGCCAATAAGGAAAATCCTGAACGATTCAGGCAAGGCTTTTATCAGATGTTAGCTGTTCAACAATATAAAAACTCTTATCAAGAATTAAAACCTAATCAAGCTTTTGAATTTGAATTGAGAAAATGTGCTGATGATTTGGTAGGAGATGGATTATGTGAAGCATTGGCGAATTATCTGAAGCAGAAACAGTGGCGAAAGGCAGATGAGGAAACTGCTTGGATTTTTTGCCAAGTCATGGTTAAAGAAAAATATGAATCTTGGTACGATTTATTAGTGAATTTTCCCTGTGAAACACTCAGGAAAATTAATCAACTCTGGCTTGACAATAGTAACAATACATTGGGTATTAGCATCCAGGGTGGAGTTTACCAGAGTCTAAGTGGATACGATAAATGGGGACAGTTTTGCAATCGCGTTTGGGGATCTCCGTGTGAATCGTATAATGAAATCATGGAAGACATAGAAGAGAGAGAAAAAAACAAGATGTTTGTTGAGCCAACATCAGCTAACTTACTAGCCAAATTACCAGCATTAATTTATACATACACTTCAAATCAGTCGGCCTACTCATACATTGATTCGAGCGGTTCCGTATATCATCGTTATAATAATCATCAAGTGCAAAATAGTCTCTTCTATCGCGCAAAGACTTGTAAAGTGTTCTCTGTTCCAGATGATTCGCCAATGAATCACTGTGACGGGTTATGGATCGGCAGTTTATAGTATGTAATACAACATGGCAGTTTAGCCCTTTCCTCGCAATAATCAACACTTCAAAAATCCGATACCTGGCACTGGTGGCTGAAGCATAGAGTTTTATTACAACGGGTGGTGATGTGGTAGCAGTAGTTGGGCTGAAGATCACGGGGTTTTTGAGGCATCTTTATTTATACTAAACTTCTACAACTTTAATTCCAGACTAAATTTCCCGAACAATATCTTGCCCAATTCCTGAAAATCTGACCCAAACAACTGGGATAAACTAATTTTCGCCTTCTCACACACAGGAATAATCAACTTCACCAAATGATAAGGTTGACTTTGATTTATTGTTGAGGCAATCCTCAACGATTCCATGATTCCCCCTAAATCCCCCAATAACTGCAAATTCTTGTCAATTGCTTGTTCAAACACTAGCAAAATTAATTGTAATTTTCGGGTTAACTCGATTGGAATAGGTTCATATCCTAATTGGGGAGTAAGTGCAATTAATTCGCTAATTCCTTGAATATTAACTTGATATTTCTCTATATCCTCTTCGCCTTTAATTTCCTGTCCTAACCACCCGTCACAACGGGAACAAAATCCCGCAGGTGAAAACTTAGCCATCACAGGTAAACGCGAATCACAATGAGGACATTCTTCTATTAATCGCTGTTTGTGAATCAAACAAAATTCTACGTCCTTAAATGACCATAATAAGGGTTCATAGATAGTTTTGTTCTCCTGTATCCACTCTTCCCAACAACAAGGACACCAAGCGCGGTAGTTCCGAAATAACCCCTTGTCATAAATCATGCCTTTCCAGCTTAAAAGGGTCAAAAAGCGCAAATCCTGACGCATTGTTAACTCTTCTAAGACAGTGACTAACTTCCCTGTCATTTCTCGCATTCCGTTAATAGCCGGTTTAGCGTCGCTATTTCCCAATAGGTGACTCAGATTTTTTGACAATAGCTCAGATTTATCCTCATCTTTGAGAATAAGTGGCGCAATTTCTCCCATAACGAGCTTCTGAGAGGTTAAACAGTGCGCCTGTGCCAAACGATGGAGATAGCTACTAAGACTTTCTGCGTAGGGAGTTCCCACTGCCACAGGTTCAAGAGAAAATAACCGACTCCGTTGCGGAATTTCTGGAGGTTTTAGGTTCCAATGTTCTGAGTAAATAGTCATCCCTCTGGGATTAACCTAAACGCTGGTACTTTAGTTTTAACAGCCAAATTTCAGGAATTAGTTTCCGATTCACTCTTAACCTCGATGCCGTAATTAACAAAGAGATCGGAGACAGATATCTCCAAAGCTGCCGCTAACTTAACAATATTTTTTAACGAAGGGTTACGCTCTCCGGTTTCGATTCCTGAGATGTAGTTGCGATGAAGTCCTGACTTTTCAGCCAGTTCTTCTTGGGATAAATCTAGCTCTCGCCTTCGCCGCCTAATGGCTTTGCCAAAGCGGTACTCAATACTGGAGTGTTTCTGCGTTACAAAACAATACTGAACCAGTATCGCCATTAAATCCATCTACTATAAGTGGACTTTTGCACAATATAAGTTTTACAAAGTTAAGTAGTATAGCATCAGGCAAGCAAGTTCCTAACTCTATGGTCTTATTTTGATAGATTCATAAAATAAAGCGCAAAGCGCTTACTAAGGAGTATATGAAAGAGCAATTTGAACAATGGGTTGCTCGCCTTCAAATATCCGAGGCAGGGCAAAAAATTATTGAGAAAGTTCGCTCATCTGAGCCATCCCGTCGCGTTGGTGGCGGTAGCAAGAATGTTTCAGGACGCTACCCTAGCCGCAAGATGGGAGTCACGATTCAATTTGAGTCTCATCGGGTTGAACTGCCAATTATCTATCAGTTAGAACATGATGAAGATGTTCTAGAATTCTACGATCAACCACCGCAAATTAAACTTGACTATCAAGCAAGTAACGGAC
>NZ_JAYGHE010000113.1:0-16169 GCF_034931145.1 Nostoc sp. UHCC 0252
TAAATTATTCAATGAGAGCAAAATCAATTTTTAAAATTTTGAAACATCATCAAACTTTCTAATGTTTGCTATAGTCATCTTATTTAATTGATGAAACTCAAAAGCCACAGTTCCCCAATTTTTTAAAGAGGCTGGGGATTTTCTGTGTTCCGAATAAATGAGGATTGCTGTAGTAGCTAAAACTACATTCACCGCCAGTTAAGATTACAGCCAGAAAAATTTGACATTACCATCTTACAATCTGCTCGACTACTGCTGAGAGCGCATTAGAGCGCTTAAAATAACTTTTAGTTAAGTGCCGATTTGACGAGCTATAAGCACGCATAATCCGTGTTAGCTAGGCGGATAGGCTTTTAATGATGACTTTAGCTGAGGGGGTTTTCCTAAAGTTAAGACTACTATTAAAATGGAAACTATTGATTATGAGGAATAGACAAGAATGACCCAAGTGATTCTTGGAGAGAACGAAGCAATAGACTCAGCTTTACGTCGGTTTAAACGCCAGGTTTCCAAAGCTGGGATATTAGCTGATGTGAAATATCATCGGCACTTTGAAACACCCATTGAAAAACGCAAACGTAAGGCAGTGGCAGCTAGACGCAAAAGAACTTTTAAATAAACCTATGAGCTTTGAGGGATGGCTTCGTTTCTCTTGGAAGCACTGAAGAGAGAATTGCGATCGCGCACACTCTGTTTCTCTAGGGATGTGTAGCGTAATCACTGTAAGCCATTATTCTCACAAAATTTAAGAAAACTATGCCGCACCTCAATTAGGGTATAGAGCGCGTTAAAGGCTTTATTTAGGCTGGATGGAGCTAATCAAATCGCTGTCCATAAACCAAAATAAGCGCCTTTACCAAACTTAGCCCTAAGACTCAGAATTATTAATGGTGCGGCTATTACAAACATTCATCGCCTTTTCTACTCCCTGCTTGAGGCTTAGTTCAATACACTCAACCACGAACTGAAGTACAAGAGACATTTGCTGATTTTCGGCGGCAGAAAATCGCCCCAGAACGTGGGAGACAGTATCCGAATCATCGTTATTAGCTGCACCTTTAGGCTTACCGATACCGATTCGCAAACGGGGAAAGTTTTGGGTACTCAAATGTGCGATCGCACTTTTCATCCCGTTATGTCCCCCAGCCGAACCAGATAAGCGCAGCCGAGTTTTTCCCAAAGGCAAATCCATATCGTCATAAATCACCAGCACTGACTCAGGCGGCAATTTATACCAACTTGTCACCGCTTGAATTGACTGTCCTGAGCGATTCATATAAGTTAACGGCTTTAGCAAGCGAATCTTACCTCCACCTGGGGCCATACCTTCGCCGTACTCACCTTGAAACTTGCGGTTTTCTGCCAAGGAAATGCGCCAAGAACGGCAGAGGGCTTCTACAGCAGCAAAGCCGATATTATGGCGTGTTTGGTCATACTTGCTTTCTGGATTCCCCAACCCGACAATTAGCTGGGGAATCACCAAAGCTGGTTGCTTAACAGCTTCTGTCATTTTGCCTACAGTCAATTGATATGCATCACTCACCTAGTACAATGTCTAAGTTAGTTTTGAGGGTTTGTAGTAAGCACTTCAGTGCTTAAAATTCAGGACTAAAGTCCTTACTACGAACTTGTTCACCCCTGGTAACTAATAAGACAAACTACTAGCTAGGTTGGGAAGAACTAGCGGTATCCTGCTCCGATTTAGCAGGGTAGATTTGCTTAGGTTCCAATTCAGCAGTAGTTTTGACAGCTTCTTCTAACTGTTCTGCTTCTTTTTGAAACTCGTTTTGAAAATCCTTAGAAGCTTCTTGAAAACTACGAATTGTTTTGCCCACACTCCGACCAATTTCTGGCAGCTTCTTTGGCCCAAAGATTAACAGCGCCACTACCATAATTACGCCCATTTCCGGCAGACCGATACCAAATATATTCATTTTTGTCTCCTGTCAACTATAGAATCACTACAGAAACTTATATATTATGTAGTCTACTCAATAGTTAGTATGCACTGACCATTCATAAAAAAAACCCGGAAGAACCGGGCGTAACTTTACTTGTTATCCAAACTTGATAGCTGTGTATCTGTTAGCGTCCTAAACTCCGCCAATCGACATTTACATCCTGAACTAAGAGTGATCTATTGTAAAGTTGCAGAATAATCAGCAAAAACACAAAAAATAGTCCCATAAAAACAGCCATCACAGGGGTAGTACCCCAACCTGGAGCCACTTTTCCATACTCAGAGTTAAGTGGTTTTAGGATATCTCCCAACCTAGTCCTTTGTGCCATAGTTCACCTAATATTACTTGCCAAAGCTTTTTTTAATCTTCTGTAATATTCTATAAGAATAGCACTCATCATCTATCCCTCAATTATGGAACCCGCAATAGTTCTTAGCATTTCTATGGCCGCCGTGGTAGTTGCCATCACCGGTATTTCAATTTATACCTCTTTTGGCCCTCCTAGCAAGGAATTGAACGATCCCTTTGACGATCATGAAGATTAAAAGAGTCATTTGTCATTGGTCTATGGAAAACCACAATTGGCCACTGACACAGCAATAGTGACTCACTCTAGCCTGGAATTTATCGCTGGTATGACCTTGAAGCCGGCGATTTTCCAAGGCTGTATTGTTAAAATTTGTTGCCCAGATGAGAATTCAGTAGTGGAGGAACGCTCTAACAAATCTACTGTATCTCCTAGATTTAACCCTAAATTACTTTGCAAAGATAACTCGGCTGTTTCTCCGTGACATTCATAACACCGCAGAATTAACTGCTGTGGGTCATCTTCAGATGGCTTCAACGCCATCAAGATTAAATTTTCATCTGATAAATCTAGGAAACTCACCCCCAACTCATCTTTAGCAGCAGAAAGGGAAGGATTTTCATTAGCAGGATTCAATATGACTTGTAACGGTATATTCAATTCATAGCCACGCCGTACCGTATGGGCTGATTCCCAGCTACCAGCATGAGGATACAGGGTATACGTAAACTCATGAAAACCTTTATCAGCCTCTGAGTCTGGCCAATTAGGGCTGCGTAGCAGTGTTAGTCGGAGTTGATTGGGTTTGCTGTCGTAACCGTATTTACAATCATTCAGCAAACTAACTCCGTAAATACCCTCCTGTGTTTCTCCTGTCAAATCAGCCCAACGCAAAGCAGGGACTTCCCATTTTGCCTCTTCTACGGGGGTTTGCGGTTTCGTTGGCCGGCGAATCGCGCCACAGGGAATTTCATAAGTAGCAAAGTCTGCTTCGATATTCAGAGGAAAAGCAGCTTTTACCAATACATGATTTTCTTGCCAATTGACAGTAGTAGCTATCTTCAACAGGGGTGAACCAGCTTGCAGAATATAGTCTTGGCAAAATTCCGATTCACCCAATTGACGCACCACGCGCACACGACTTTGCAGTGGCCCTTGTTCTAACCACTGAATAGATTGAAGATTGGTTGAGGGTAAGGGATGTTGGGTATAGTTGGGGTCTATATTCCAAGCATCCCAATATTGACCGCTATCTTTAAAAGCTTGTAGTTGATTCCCTGCACCACTCAAAAGTTCTCGTTGATAAGTTTTATCAAAAACACTTGATAAATCTCCCGTATCAGGATCGATGACAACTCGCAAGAATTCATTTTCTAAAATCCAGTCTGGGAGGAGTGAGGGAGATGGGGGAGATGAGGGGGATGAGGGGGAAAGCCAAAATATGCGGTAGCCTACGGGTGGAATTTCGCTGGCGAGAAATAGTAGTGTTGATGGTTCAGATAATTGAGAGACAACCTGCTTTCCAGAAGTATCGTAAATCTGCCATTCTTCAGGTGTGGGTAAGGCTAGAGAGACTACCTCAGAACGCTGCCAATTGAGAGAATTAAAAACGAAAATAGGCAAACTATTGAGTTTTGGTGGTTCTGATAGAGTAATGTGAGATGCGATCGCTAAAAGTGATTCTTGTAATATCTTCGTTCCGACTTGTTCCACTTGCTGCCACTGGGGTAACGCATCTGTGTAAACCTGAGTAATTGAAGAACCAGGTAAAATATCGTGAAACTGTTGAAATAAAACCTGCTTCCAAGCTGCTTCAATTTCTGCTTTGGGATATGTCACACCACAACTTACGGTTGCCAAGGTAGCAAATAGTTCAGCTTGATACAATAAATTTTCACAACGACGATTCCAGCGTTTTTGGTCTGCGTGGGTAGTGTAGCAACCGCGATGAAATTCGAGGTATAGTTCGTCATCCCAGGTGGGGAAGGGAGGGGAGGCAGGGGGGGAATTATTATTACTGACAGACGCGATGAATCGCGTCTCTACAATTTGCTGTAAATATTTTTCAGCCGTCGTGAATTCGATATCTGGGAAAAAAGGTGACTTTTGCCAGCGTTGGGCGGTTTCTAACATATCACGGGTGGGGCCGCCGCCGTGGTCGCCGACACCGGGAAGCCAGAGGGATTCTGATAAACCAGTTTGGGATTGCCATTCCAGAGCGTAGGATGCCATTTTAACAGGGTCAATGTTTTCACCGATAGGTGCAGACATCAAACTAAACACTTCGCTGCCATCAGGCGATCGCCACCAAAAAGCCCCATAATCAAATTTAGTAGTATCATTCCACCGCAACTTCTGGGTGACAAAATACTCAATTCCGGCATTAGCGAAAAACTGCGGTAAAGTTGCACAGAAACCAAAAGTATCTGGAACCCATACCATAGTTGAAAGCTTACCAAACTTTTCCTGGATATAGCGTTGACCATACAATAGCTGACGGACTATTGATTCACCAGAAATTAGATTGAGTTCCGGTTCCACCCACATCCCGCCGACAACTTCCCAACGTCCAGCAGCTACCTGTGCTTGAATCGCCTGAAACAAATCCGGGCGATGTTCCTCAATCCAAGCGTAAAGTGCAGGAGTCGAATGACAGAAAATTAACTCAGGGAAATCTGCTTGCAACTTCAGAACCGACTCAAAAGTATTTTGCGCCGCATTCCAAGTTTCACTCACAGGCCATAGCCATGCTAAATCTAAGTGAGCATGACCCAATAAGAAAATTTTAGATTTTTGATCCCCCCAACCCCCGGCTAAGATATCGGATTGAATTAAATTTTGGCGTAGAGACAAAACCGATTTTACTAACTCTTCCTTCGCGTCCTTTGCGCCTTCGCGGTTCGTAACCTCTTCCACCACCTCCACCAAAACATCTAACTTCTCCGGCGCAAACCTTTCCAAATAAAGTTGCACCACAGCTAATTCATCAGCCACAAAACCCGGATCGGGATTATTATCAACAATAGACTCATAAACTAGGAGCGATCGCACTAAAGCACCATCACAATGTCCCGGACTCACTAACCGCAAAGCCACAACAAACTCTTCCCCTGGCTTCACTCCCTGGCTGAGAAGCACTCTCGGCGAACAATCAAATAAATCACCCTCCAGTACTAACTCCCCATTCACATAAATCTCAGCAGAATCCGCCCACCAAACCAGCGCCAGGCGCAAAGATAACCCAGCTAAAGGATAACCCTGTAAATCTTGGGGCACTACCAACCTTTGCACTAGCCATAGTACATTTTTCCCACCTGTCCAAGCGATATGTTCTTTAGCATTCAACTGAACAGGTTGCCAATGAGACAAATCAGCAGCTAAAACATCAGTAATCATCAGGTCAGATTCCTGGTATAGCCAGCTAGACTGAAGATTAACTTGGCAAAAAGAGCGCAGTTGCTCAATTGCTTGTGAGATGATTTTGGTATGAGATTGAGAGACAGTCGGGGTCATATATTCGCTAAGATTAGGTGTTGGTTGTTTTTATTGTTTGGCGCGAGTCTCACAACTTAACAAGACTTGAACTAAAAAATTACTACTATGTCTTCTGGTTCCTCTGGTCGTTATCAAAGCAGACTATTTAACTTTGTCCACCAGCAATCTCGGCGGGTGACACAACAGTGGGAACACACCTTCCGGCATTTGCAAGTTGCCACTAAGTGGGGTGTGGAGGCACTACTTTACCCAGTGTATCTACTGTTTCAGTCATCTGAATCATCCGGGAAAACGCTACAGACTAAGGAGCCACAAACTAGACTAAAGTTACAACCAAATGATACCGATTTCCAGTCCGAAATTCCAAATGCTGATAGTCCTATTCAACAAGTACTAGAAGCAGTCAATTACGTGTTGTCAGATGAAGCCGTCTCAACCCCTGCAAAAACATCTGTAACTTTCAATCCCTTGGCTTTAGTAGGAATTTTTCGGCTGAAGTTTGTTGATAAAAACTCGACAAATAACGTAAGTTATATAGAATATTCAAGTATCACAGAGAATAAAGCAGAGATTATCAATTTACAGCAAGATAACGCTCTAAAACAGCATTTTCCAGCAGTGCGGGGAATTGCTACAAATCTGATAAATCGGAGTTTAGTACTTGTTACTAACGAAAATGAAATTCTAGATATTTTGACACCCCAGCAGCAGGCAAAGTTAGAAGATCGAATTATTAACGAAATTGCTAATTACTGGCAGTCATGGCGGTTGATTATAGCCAAAAAAGAAACGGAGCTATTACCACAAATTGACCGTTTATTAGCAAAACTTACTGACGGAAATACAACCAAAATTCCAGCTTTAGCTGAGGGGATATCAAAAGATTTACTTAATACTGAAAGATTACTGGCATTTCTAGATATAGCTGTTGCTAAGTTGGAGTCAAATGCTTTAGTCCCTGTGCAAGAACGTAGCCAGGAAATTGTTCAAGTTGCCCAAACTCAGTTAAACATTTTTCTTTATGGCAAAGAGCAATTAGCTGCTAGGGGAGAAATTGCAACTACTAATGATGGTTTGGAAACTCATACACTGAATATTCAAGCTTTGATTGAGGCGGCGCTTAATTACTTTTTTGGTGTTGGTAATAGAAAAACACTTGATTCAAGAACCAGTGATGAGCGATTACCGGGTAAACTACTCTCATCACGTTTTAGGAAAGCTTTAGCAAAAAGCTCTGTGATGGAGAACCAGGATTTAAGCATTGATCCTTGGTTAACATGGAATGATTTATTTGGGGATACCGAAACCGTTGCTGACAAATCAGTGATAGGTTCTCAAGTTCAAAAACCTGCTTTAGCTGCAATATCAGTAGGGCATTTTCCCCAAAATAACTTAACTGTAAAACAACCTAAAATCGGATCTGGTTTGGTGCAAAGAAAACAAGCAGCTAATAATCTTGCCTCAAGCCAAAAAACATCTAGAAAAATTTCCTCTGCAAAACAAACTCAAGTCCATACTTCCCTAACTAAACGCGAGATTCGTAAAGGGGAAATTTTGCAACAGCAATTTACTCAAAGTAGTCAAGTTGAAGCACAGCCAGACTGGATAGAAACTAAAGCAACTTCAATAGGTTATGAAAAACATCCATTAGAACAAATTCTGGAATGGGTTGATTATGCTATGCTCTGGCTAGAAGAAAGATTTGTCAGAATTTTTCAGTCATTACGGCAACTATGGCAGGGAAAATAATTCGTATATTAAGATAGTCGCATTTAATCTGGGTTTACAGGTTTACATCTGTAACCTAATTTTGAAAAATTGGTATAATCTGGAAGATATTTTTTAATAACCTATTATAATATTCAAAATTATTCACAAATCAGAATAATTAAAGCCTCCTTGCGAGAAGCTTACCTTGGTGTGAGCGCTCAGTGTGAAACAATCAGGATAAAATTTGATGAACCAATATATGAATTATAATGATAACTGAAAATATTTCAAATAAATGTCCTGTTTGTGGTAATGAAGGAATTTCTACTCGTTCATTATCTAGAAAAAATATTATTAGCGAATTAGAAGATTATTTTGCTGAAAAGCCTCCAGAAAAAATTGAAATAATAGACTATGAGATACAGCAATGTAAAAATTGCTCACTTGAATATTCTCTACCTTTAGAAGCAGGTAGCCAGTCATTTTACCAATGGGTTACTACTAGAGTAGGTTATTATCCAGAGTCTAGATGGGAATGGTTGCCTGTAATTGAGCAAATAAATCAGCGAAAAAAACAAGATTCGATTTCTATCTTAGATGTCGGCTGTGGAGGAGGAAATTTTCTTGAAATTGCCAAAAAACTTTCAAATACTCGTATAGTTGGTTTGGATACAACTCCAGAATCTGTTGAAAAATGTCAGGCTAGAGGATTGGAAGTTTACTGTGAAACAATTGAAAGTTTTCACAATAAATTTTCTCATGAAAGGTTTAACTATATATTGTCTTTTCATTGCTTAGAGCATATTAGTCAACCAAAGCAATTTATTGCATCAATGTTTTCTGTTCTGAAACCGATGGGTAGTATATTTATCAGCACTCCTTATTCACCTATGTCGGTTGAGTCAGACTGGTTTGATATATTAAATTACCCACCACATCATCTGCTACGCTGGAATAAAAAATCTTACGAAGAACTAGCACGTCAATTAGGGTGTGAGATAAAATTTTATATGCCGCCTGCAAACTCTGTTCTAGCGAGAACAACAAACAATTTTAGTTTATCTAAATTTGGAAAAAATCAAACAGTATCTAAGTCGAAGTTATTTCAAGAAATTATCAAAAACCCTATTTTATTTTTGAAAATATTCTCTTATCAATTAAGGCGCGATCGCGTTAATAGAAGTGTTGCCGCAGATATTGTATTAGTGGAATTAAAGCTCTCCTCAAAAATCAAATAGAATTCCTCTTCTTTGTTCTGAAAATACGTAAAAAATTAACCAGATGATTGACCATAGCGATCGCATCGCATCTCGTAAAGAAGGCAGATTTCAAGGTGTTGGAGGACTTGACCTATATTACCAAAGCTGGCATCCAGAGGGTAAAGTAAGGGCAATATTAGCCATTGTGCATGGACTGGGAGGGCACAGCGATCGCTACAGTAATGTAATTCAGCATTTGATACCTAAGCAATATGCCATCTACGCCTTAGACTTGCGTGGTCATGGACGCTCACCAGGTCAGCAAGGCTATATCAACGCTTGGGGTGAGTTTCGGGAAGATTTGGGAGCCTTTTTACAGTTAATTCAGACTCAGAATCCTGGATGCCCAATTTTTCTTTTGGGTCATAGTTTAGGTGGGGTGATTGTTTTAGATTATATTCTGCGCTATCCCCAACAAGCATCAGTTTTGCAAGGTGCGATCGCTCTTGCGCCAACCTTGGGGAAAGTTGGGATTTCACCGATTCGGGTACTTTTAGGAAAAATGCTCTCACGAGTGTGGCCGCGTTTTACACTGAATACAGGCATTGACATCAGTGCTGGTTCACGAGATCCGCAGGTTTTAGCTGCGATCGCTCAGGATACACTGCGACATACCCTTGGTACTGCCCGTTTAGCTACAGAATTTTTTGCAACAGTTGATTGGATTAATGCTCACGCAGGTGATTGGCAATTACCATTGTTGATTCTCCACGGTGGTGCAGACCGAGTTGCTTTACCTGCGGGAAGTGACATCTTTTTTCAACGGGTAAACTGTAAAGATAAGCTGAGAATTGAGTATCCAGAAGCCTATCACGAAATTCAGCGTGACCTCAATTATCGAGAGGTAATGGCTGATTTGGAGGATTGGTTAGAGCGACATCTACCACCCGAAACAGCACAGTTAGGAAGGGGAAGTGGTGAGTTAGAGTTTCCTAGTTTTTAAAAGCTAAGTTTTATTACCTTTAAGTAAGCTTCTCTGTGAAACCCAAAAATTTAGATCCATTCTACTAAGTAAAGTTCTTAATATAATTACTCCGATTTACTTCTATTAAAGAGGTAATTTTGCCTTGAAAAATAATAACTACAGTGTTGTTGGATCAACCGCTACAATTCCTTCAGACACATAACGAACGAAATCTTTAGTATTGAATGTTAAAATATGCGTCACACTATTTGCCTTCATATTAGCAACGAGACGAGCATCATGCACCTGGACACCTGACACACTGAATGCGACAACAAGCTTACGCCACTCAGGGTAAATAGTAGGCATATCAGGCAACAATGGAAAAAGGCGCTCAATCAGTCTTAGCAGCCGATCTGCATCTGTTGGTGTCAAGCCAAATCCGTTTTTTGTGGCTGGTCTTGTAGCAATATTCCAAAACTCAACACAGTTTTGCACGGTGATTTGCAGTGTATGTCCATCGCGTCGCAGTTTTCTAATTGCAGTTCGTATTATTGGGTGTAGTGGGTGAGTGCGATCTACAAAACGCAATAGGATGTTAGTGTCTATGAGGTATACCACTGCTAAGGATGATCCTCGTAAATACTCTCACGAGTCACAGCATAATCTGACAGCATTGGTAAATTTGACTCAACACATAGCGCAAATTCGTCAGCTAACTTATCTGCAATTAGTTCAAACTCCTGATTATTCAGTTGACCCTGTGTCTGAAGCTTTGCCATCAACTGAGTGCGCTTTCCTTCTTGACCTTTGCACTGTTGATCTTGAAAGATTAGCTCTTGAAGATATTCACTGGCTGAACTATAATCGCCTTTAGCTACTTGTTCTTCGACAAAGACTTTCATCGACTCAGGTAAGAAAATCTGAATGTTAGTCATAATCTAGTGAGCGATTTTATCTACTACGTTAGCATTGCGATCGCATCTACTTCTATCAAACAAGCGATCGCATATTAAAGAGTCAGCTATGTACATTATCTGAAAAATATGTTGCTGAAGATACAGAGTTTTTACCAACCAAGATAGGTTCTCCCTTTACTCCTCCACGGGTAAGAGTACAAATCTTATAAAGGTTTTCGCACTCAAAGATTGCCATAACTAGCTCTTTTCCCGTTTGATAAGAGGATGGTAATGGTTTACCTACCTCGCATTCCATATCAATTTCGCGATCGCGCCACTGTAACTTCCAAATACGCTTTTCGGTTATTGGTGCTTTAACAGACTGAGCGATCGCACTATACACCTGCTCTGCTTTAATATCATCCTTGGCTGCTGGCACAAAAAACTTCATAGGCTTCGGTTACAACTAACGTAAATTTCACTAGCATCAGCGTAACGCAGTTACCAAGGTAATCGGCTTCCATCCCACGAAAAAAACTGTCCGCTATCGCCTTCTTGAAGCTGTTCAATCACAGTTAATAATTGGGTAACAGTGCGTTCCACTGAGAATAATTTTTCCGCAGGTACATTTCCCTGGAAAGGACGGGAAAGGCGCGTATCAGTTGTACCAGGATGCAATGTCACTATTAATGCTTTAGGACAACTTCTTTTATACTCAATTGCCGCAGTTCGCATCAACATATTGAGTGCTGCTTTAGAAGCGCGATAGCCATACCATCCACCAAGTTTATTATCGCCAATACTGCCCAATTTGGCAGAAATATTAGCAAACACGCTACGTTCTCCATGACGAAACAAAGGCAATAGATGTTTAGCCAGTAAAACAGCACCAATACTATTTATCTGAAAGTAGCGCAGCAAATTTTCTGAATTGATCTGTTTTAAGCTTTTTTCTGGTTGTAAAGTATCTTCATGCAACAGTCCTACACAGTTGACTACCAAATGCAGTTTGTCAACTTGGGTACGTATTTTTTGAACAGCTTCAACAATCTGTAACTCGTCAGTAATATCCATCTCCAAACAAATTAATCGCTCAGAATGTTCGCCTGCAAGAGCTATTAAATCGGAGGCTGATTCCGGTTGACGAGAAGTTGCATAAACTTTGGCTATTCTGTTATCTTGTAGCAATTTTTTTACAAAACCCAAACCAATACCTTGGCTAGCTCCTACAATCAATATATTCATAGGATTAATTTCATCGATAAAAGACATATTAATTTAGGTCACTTGTGGAGGTATTTCATATTCGTAGCGAGAGACGAAATAAGGGCCAACTTGTCTGTCGCTGTGGTGACGGAAACCAAAGTTTTCATATAGTGCTTTCAAGGGCGGACGCGAAGCATCGCAATCTAAACGTAAATAACGTTTACCAAATGTTTGTGCGTGTTTAACAGCCCAAGCCAGCAATGCCAAAGAGACTTTACCGCCAGAGTATTGTCGCCGGATAGCAAGACGATGTAAAAATGCTGACTCTTCCTGAGAAATGTCGGGCCAGAAAAGTAAATCTTCAAGCTGAAACTTGATTGTACCAGCTGGTTCACCATCACACTCCGCAATAAAATACAAGCCGTTAGCAACATCTTCCGAGATACTTTCTAGCGATAGCTCGCTATCACCCCACAGAGGTACACCACGCTCTTGGAGCCACAAAGCTGCTTCTAACAATACATCAGAGACTATCACCGTATCTTGTATGGTTGCTTGGCGAATTGAGATGTACATTTAGTTATTAATTTTAGGTTGGAAAAAACATGAGATGAGTGCTTAATGCACCCTATTTTTAAGTCAATTACAAACTAGATATTGCTAATTGGTTTGCTAAAGAAAGCGCGGCCGCATCGTATTTCCAATAAGGAGAAAATTTCATTAGGTCTTGTAACATAACAAAAACTGGTTTATCAACTATGTCATCTATAGTTAAAGAATCTATTTTTTGATCAATCACAGTCATAATGAATTCTCCTTGATAACTGCCAACTGCCCAAATACTCGCATCACCTCCTCCTCCAGTAGTAACTTTGATAAACTCTTCAAAGAAAAAATCAACATCTTTTCTAAAAACTGGCATAACTAGCTATTTTTTTGTAACGAAAAAAGGAAAAATTTGGGTTTGGTAGAAAGTCACTTACCAATGCAAAATTTACTAAAAATTCTATCCAAAACTGATTCTGTAACTTCCTCACCAGTGATTTCTCCTAGTGCTTGAATTGCACCGCGTAAGTCAATTGTCCAGAAATCAAGAGGGAGTTGCTGGGCAATTGTTGCTTGTACTTGTTCCAAAGAAATTTTAGCTTGAGTTAAAGCTGCTGATTGCCTCTGGTTAATCGCTAAATCCATATCAGCAGCTTGGACTTTTCCGGCGTTAACTATATCTAAAATTACTGTTTCTAAAGCATCAATGCCTTGATTTTGGGCTGCGGCTGTGAAAATTTTAGATTTTGAATTTGGTATTTCAGATTGAAGACTTTTTCTTTCGCTTTCTTCTATTAAATCGATTTTGTTAATAACTAAAATTAACGGACGGTGTTGCACTTGTTCATAAATTTCTCGATCGCCTTCTGTCCAACCTGCTGAAGCATCAATGGTAAGCAAAACTAAATCAGCTGCATTGGCAGCACGACGCGATCGCTCCACACCAATTTTTTCCACCTGATCTGTAGTTTCCCGAATCCCGGCAGTATCTAGCACTTGTACGGGAATTCCCCCGACAACTAGCTGGGATTCAACCACATCGCGGGTTGTACCGGGTAAGTCTGTGACGATCGCGCGATCGCTCTGGCTCCAAGCGTTCAATAAGCTCGACTTACCCACGTTTGGCCGCCCAACAATTGCCACTTTTAAACCTGTGCGTAGCAACTCACCTTTATCTTTGGTTGCCAATAACCTCGTTATTTCATCGGCGATTTTTTCGATTTCTGATATTATTGCTTTATCATCCAACGGCGGTAAGTCTTCCTCAAAATCAATTCGAGCTTCGATTTCTGCCAAAATATCCAAACAGTTAGCGCGTAACTGCCGGATTGGATGAGCTAATTTTCCCTGTAAACCAGCTAAGGCAGTTTGGGCAGCTTGAGGCGATTTAGCTCCCACTAAGTCAGCAATACCTTCGGCTTGAGTTAAATCCAATCGTCCATTCAAAAAGGCGCGGAGGGTAAATTCTCCGGGTTGGGCTAGTCTAGCGCCATTTTCTAAACACAGTTGTAATACCTGTTGCACTGCCATTATCCCCCCGTGGCAATGGAATTCCACAACATCTTCACGGGTGTAAGAACGGGGTGCTTTCATAATCAGCAACAGGGCTTCATCTACCAACTGTTGGGTTTGGGGATGACGAATATAACCGTAGAGAATCCGGTGACTTTCCCAAACTTGTCGCCCTGGTGTGTGAAAAAGAGTTTGGGCTAGAGCCATTGCTTCAGAACCAGATACCCGCACAATACCCACACTACCCTGTTGGGGAACAACAGCAGTTGCGATCGCAGCGATGGTTCCAGTAGTAGCAAAAACTTCTGACATGAGCGCCTTTCATAAGAGTGAGAAGTTAGGAGTCAAAATCATAACTCATAACTGATAACTTTCTAAATGGTAAGTATTTAGACTAATAGGATAGCAACTGGCAAGGTAAAATTTACCTAGAGGGTAATGCCTGATAGTAAAGAGTTAGGGGTGAATATTAGAACTCACAACTTTATAACTTATAAGTTTTAGAGAGAGGAATTTACTGTGGAGCAAAAGATTAACTGTGCTGTAGCCTGTGTTAACGGGTGTGTTTTAGGGGATAAATGCCCCAACATCGAATTTAGAGAGGCCGCTGCAAAATTTATTGAAGAGACTCCCTTAGACAAAATGTTGGAGTTGGCACAAGAACGCCTGCGGAAAAAAATAACGGAACCGCCAAAATGGGTTTTACCTGAAGATTTATAGCATTCGCGCCGACAGGCACAAAGCTTGACAGCGTGGAAGTTAAATAGTATCTGGATCTATATTTAATTCTCGCAGTTTTGCCGCCAAGCGATCGCTGCGTTGCTTTTCTTGTTCAGCGCGTTGCTTTTCGTATTCAGCGCGTTGTTTCTCTTCTTGTGCAACTTCTTGTGGTGTCGAAATTACCTCTCCATCAGGAGTAACAAAGCGCAACTTTTCTTCATAAATACCTAAATATAAACCTAGCTGTTGACTCCACAACCAGCCTTGGGAATTTGGTTCCAACGGTTGATATTCACCATCAAGTAAATGGAACCCTGCAAATTCTAACGTTTCTGGATCAAACCAGAAATAATCTGGTGTACGAAAGATATCTTGGTAAATTTGTTTTTTTAGTCCCTTGTCAGTATCACCTGTGCTATCTGAGAGAATTTCTATAATTAGATTAGGATATTTGCCATCTTCTTCCCAGACAACCCAGCTTTTACGGGGTTTGCGTTCAGTCCCCAGTACGACAAAAAAATCTGGCCCCCGGAAGTTCTCTGATTTACGCTGGCGTGGACTGTAGTAAATCGTCAGATTACCCGATGCATAAAAGTCATTGCGATTTTGCCACAACCACTCCAAGCATTGGATGAGCAGTGTCATTTGTAGCCGATGTAAGTCAGTTTCCAAAGGCGGTTCGTCACTATATAAATCCCCTGGGGGAAATATACCATCTTCTGGGGTTTCTAAATCTTGGGCTACAGACATGGCAACAAGTGTCTAAGTACTTTAAGTGTGGAGGCTAAATAGCATCTGAATCTATATTTAATTCTTACAGTTTTGCCGCCAAGCGATCGCTACTTTGATGACATCCTCACAACCAAGTCTCAATTAAGGATTTGTGCCTTGGCGATCGCTTCTGACCGATATTCTGCGAATTATGCTTCGCATATAGGTTTTGCAACTTATCTGACAAATTGACCAGTTATTGCTATGCAATTGTTGGCTATGTCACACCAAAAGATTTAGTATTTTGCCTGAACTGCAAGGTCATCCATTTGCTTGATTGCATTCCAATCAATCGCAGCAACCCACAAGTATTCTTCAGTTGAATACTGTACCACTCCCTCTACTTCTAAATCCTCACTGTATAATGTAAGCAATTTTCCGTCTTGCAATTCAATGTTCTGACGAGCTAGGTCTTCAACTGTGCCAATACAATTTAGACGTAGGCGACCTTGATTATCAGCATTATGAAAATCAGCAAAGATTCTAGGCGTATTCATAAGCTTTCTCTAATAACTATTGTTCTCGTGCTGGATTTGGATATGTGGGCATAAGAAGATTGCTAATTTGTTCAGGGGTTAAGCCACTTAAGGTAGCATGATGTGGGCTTCTTCCTGATATTTGGATTACATCTCCTTCTATCTATTTTGCGAACCTCACTTACTGTTGTAACACCAACCTGCCCATGAGGAATATTCACTGCCAGTTCTTTTACAGATAATCCTAAAGCACATTCTACAGAAATTCCAGTAATTCCGCAGGGGTGAGTTCCCATTCCACGCCTGATATCTTCTGGACGATTGCGACCTCCTCGAACTACTAACGCTTCGTCTAGAATTCTCTGCGGTGACTCAGCGTTAGATGAATCGCCAGACTCTCGAA